>JASLCO010000258.1 GCA_030146505.1 Moraxellaceae bacterium | reverse complement strand
GCTTGGTCATCCGCCCGACCTGCCTTGTCCCTGTCATGACGGCTATGCCATCCTTCGGCGACCCATCAGTCAGGGATAGCCGCCATGACCGCCCTCGCCAAATTCCCCATCTCCCGTCCCACCCGCATTCCCGATCCGGCCAGCCGCCGCAGCTGGAAGGTGCGTGCCCTGGGCCGTCTGGTGACCTCCGCCAATCTGGAGTTCACGGACGAGCAGATCGATTCCTATGTGAAGTATCTGAATATGGGCGATCCGCTGGCCGATGCCGTTATCGCCATGTATGGCGAGTTCCCGGCCGGGCAGGGCCGCAAGATGCTGGAGCAGGCGCTGGAGCATGGCATTGCCACGGTCACCGATGCCCCTCAGGCCTTGGTGGATTTTTTCCGTCAGGTCGATGAAATCCCGCAGTGGCTGGATCTGGAAAAATGCAATCTCGCCTGCGATGCCACGCGCCGTACCGGCTGGTTTGCCGAACTTTGCCTGCGCAATATTTCCCTTATGGGCGGCTATCTCGTGGCCGCGGCCGCCAAGCCGCTGGTCTTTACTGGCCAGCTTGACCGCATGACGCCGCGTCGCCTCGTGGAAACCGGCATTTTCTGGACCGGCGTCACCACGCGTGACGGCATGCTGCGTAACAACAACGGTTTCAAGAGCGCGGTGCGTGTACGCCTCATGCATGCGCAGGTGCGCGCCATGCTGAAAAAATCCGGCAAATGGGACGAGCCCGCCTGGGGCACGCCCATCAACCAGTCAGACAGCATGGCCACCATTCTCGAATTCTCGTCCATCTTCACCATGGGCCTGCGCATGCTGGGCTTCCGCTTTACGCGTGAGGAGCGTGAGGCCGTGATTCATCTCTGGCGCTATGTGGGTTACCTCATGGGCGTGGACGAGCGCATCCTGCCCGCCAATGAAGACGATTCCTTCCGTGCCCTCATGCTGCAGTACATGCTGCATGGCGAACCGGACGACGATACCCGCGCTCTGGGCCAGTCCCTGAACAATGTGCCTCTGCAGTACGCCGGCGATGTGGCGTGGAAAAAAGCGCTGGCACGTATTGAGGTCAATTACCGCAGTGCGTTTACACGTATCGTGCTGAGTGATGCCAGCGGTGATGCGCTGGGTCTGCCGAAATCGCTGGGCTGGAAAGCCGCCGTGCTTTCCACCACGCCGCTGATTTTCGGTCTGGAAACCGTGCGCCGGAATGTGCCGGGTGCCACCTGGGCAGTAACGGCTTTGGGGCGTGTGCTGGCTGAAGCGGCTCTGCCCAGGGCTATTGAGCAGCAGAAAGCCGACACGACTTTTACCGCCGTGAAATCACTCGCGCGCTAGGCCTGACCTGCAAGTTCCCCGCAGCATCCACGCACCTCGTTGTTGTTTCTCCGCATCCGGGCGCTAAGGCCCGGAAATGCTCGCTTTCCCGTGAATTATCGGTCACCCAAAGTGCTGGGTTGGACTAGGCTTGTAGCTCATACTTCCGCCGCTTTTGCGTCCGGCAGGGCTTTTGCAGTGATTCGGCAAGCCCGCGACTGCCCGGTGCGCTTCCTGTGACGGGCACTATCCAGCCCCTGATTATGCGAGGTCATGACCATGGCACAGCAATACAAGGCTCCTCTTCGTGACATGCAGTTCGTGCTGCATGAGCTGCTTGACGTTGAAAAACACTACGCGGCGATTCCGGCCTATGCCGAAACCAATCGCGAGCTGGTGGACAGTGTGCTGGAAACCGGTGCGCAGTTTGCTGAAAACGAACTCTCTCCCATCAATCGTTCCGGCGATGAAGAAGGTTGCGTCTGGACTGATGGTGAAGTGAGCACGCCCAAGGGCTTCAAGGAAGCCTATGCCAAGTTCGTGGAACTCGGTTTCGGTTCACTGTCTTCCCCGGTGGAGCACGGCGGCCAGGGCCTGCCCAATTCCCTGGGCATTGCCATGAGCGAAATGAACGGCACTGCCAACTGGTCCTGGTCCATGTACCCCGGCCTGTCGCATGGCGCCGTCAACACCGTGGAAGCCCACGGCACGCCCGAGCAGAAAGACGTTTATCTCGGCAAGCTGATTTCCGGTGAGTGGACCGGCACCATGTGCCTGACCGAATCCCACGCCGGTTCCGACCTCGGCATCATCCGCACCAAGGCCGAGCCGAATGCTGATGGTTCCTATGCCATCACCGGCACCAAGATTTTCATCTCGGCCGGCGAACACGACATGGCCGAGAACATCATCCACATCGTGCTGGCCCGCCTGCCGGACGCCCCCAAGGGCACCAAGGGCATTTCCCTTTTCATCGTGCCGAAATTCCTGCCGAAGGCTGACGGTTCCGTTGGCGAGCGCAATGGCGTGGTCTGCGGTTCCATCGAACACAAGATGGGCATCAAGGCGTCTGCCACCTGCGTGATGAATTTCGACCAGGCCAAGGGCTTCCTCATCGGTCCGCCCAACAAGGGCCTGAACTGCATGTTCACCTTCATGAACACCGCCCGTGTCGGCACCGCGCTGCAGGGTGTGTGCGCCGCTGAAGGTTCTTTCCAGGGCGCGCTGTTCTACGCCCGCGAACGTCTGGCCATGCGCTCCCTCTCCGGCCCCAAGGCGCCGGAAAAAGAAGCCGATCCCATCATCGTGCACCCCGCCGTGCGCAATATGCTGCTGACACAGAAGGCTTTCGCCGAAGGCGGCCGTGCCCTGGTGTACTGGCTGTCCACGCAGACCGACCTCGTGCACGCGGCTGAAACGGAAGAAGCGCGCAAGGCGGCTGATGACCTGATGAGCTTCCTCACGCCCATCGCCAAGGCCTTCCTGACCGAAGCCGGTTCCGAAGCCGCCAAGCACGGCGTGCAGGTTTACGGTGGCCACGGCTTCATCCGCGAGTGGGGCATGGAGCAGATCGTGCGCGATACGCGCATTGCCTGCCTCTACGAAGGCACCACGGAAATCCAGGCGCTGGACCTGCTCGGCCGCAAGGTGCTGCAGACCCAGGGCGGCATGCTCAAGAACTTCACCAAGATCGTGCACAAATTCATCCAGGCCAATGAAGGCAATGCCGCCATGGCCGAGTTCACCGCACCGCTGGCGGCTCTTAACCAGCAGTGGGGCGACATCACCATGAAGATCGGCATGAAGGCCATGCAGAACCCGGATGAAGTGGGCGCTGCTGCCGTGGATTACCTCTACTTCTCCGGCTACGTGACCCTGGCCTACCTCTGGGCCGCCATGGCCAAGGTGGCGCAGGACAAGCTGGCTGCGGGTACTTCGGAAGAGGCTTTCTACAAGGCCAAGATCCAGACGGCACAGTTCTACTTCAAGAAGATCCTGCCGCGCACCAAGGGCCATGTCGAGGCCATCGAAGGTGGTCTCGACGTGCTGATGCAGATGGATGTGGACGCGTTTGCGTTCTGATCTGTGCTGAAGTAATTGCAAAAGGCCCGCGCATGCGGGCTTTTTGCTGAGTGGTTTTTCATCCCTTCTCCCGTCGGGGCGAAGGGGAAAAAAACGAAGCCACGCTTCGTTCCCCGAAGCGCCAATCGCCTACCGGTGATTGGCCGGGGCGCGGAGCGAGGTGCCCGAAGGGCGGATGAGGGATGGTGTCAAAATTCAGCGCAGTGCTGAATTAAAGGCCGCCCCTCTCCCCAGCCCTCTCCCGGTGGGAGAGGGAGAAGTAGATAGAGGTAGTAACCATGGCCGTTTATAAAGCTCCCCTGCGTGATATGCGCTTCGTGCTGGACGAAGTGTTCAACTCCACAGAGTTCTGGGCTTCCGTGCCCGCGCTCGCCGAGACCGACCGCGATGTGGTCGATGCCATTCTCGAAGAGTCCGCCAAGCTCAATGAAAACGTGATCTTCCCGCTCAATCGCTCCGGCGATGAAGAGGGCGCGCAATTCAATAATGGCGTCGTCACGACCCCGAAGGGCTTCAAGGAGGCTTTCAAGCAGTTCGGCGAAGGTGGCTGGATAGGCCTGGGTGCCGATCCGCGCTGGGGCGGCCAGGGCTTGCCCAAGACCGTGACGGTGATGACGGATGAAATCCTTTTCTCCGCCAATCCCTCTTTCGCGCTTTACCCGCTGCTGGGCATTGGTGCAGCGCTCTCCATGAGCCAGCACGCCTCGGACGAGATCAACGATTTCTATCTGCCGAAAATCTATTCCGGTGAATGGGCCGGCACCATGTGCCTGACCGAGCCGCATGCCGGCACCGATCTCGGCATCATCAAGACGAAAGCCGTGCCCAATGCCGACGGCTCCTATGCCATCAGCGGCACCAAGATTTTCATCACCGGTGGTGAGCACGACCTGGCGGAAAACATCATCCACCTCGTGCTGGCCAAGCTGCCGGATGCCCCGGCCGGCTCCAAGGGCATTTCGCTCTTTCTCGTACCCAAGTTCATTCCGAATGCCGATGGTTCGATTGGCGCACGCAATACGGCTGCAGCCGGCTCCATCGAGCACAAGATGGGCATCAAGGCCTCCAGCACCTGCGTGATGAATTTCGATTCCGCCAAAGGTTGGCTGGTCGGCAATATCAATGAGGGCCTGGCGGCCATGTTCGTGATGATGAATTACGAACGTCTGTCCATGGGCATACAGGGTCTGGGCGCTTCCGAAGTGGCCTACCAGAGCGCGGCGGCTTATGCGCGTGACCGTCTGCAGGGTCGTTCTGCCACTGGCGTGAAGGAAGCTGCCAAAGCGGCTGATCCGCTGCTGGTACATCCGGATATCCGTCGCATGCTGCTGAAGACGCGTGCGCATAACGAAGCTGCGCGTGCGCTGGCCATGTATACCGCACGCTATCTCGACCTTGCCAAATACGGGGAAGGTGATGTGGCGAAAGCCGCTGCTGATCGCGTTGCACTGCTGACGCCGGTGGTGAAGGCCTTCCTTTCCGACAAGGGCTTTGAAGGTTGCGTGGATGCGCAGCAGGTCTTCGGTGGCCACGGCTTCATCCGCGAATGGGGCATGGAGCAGCTGGTGCGTGATGTGCGCATTGCGCAGATTTACGAAGGTGCCAACGGCATCCAGGCCAATGACCTCATGGGCCGCAAGGTGGCCAAGAACAAGGGCGCTTTTGTCGCGACCTTCGTGGCGGAAATGCGTGAAACGGCAGCACGTTTGAATGCACCGGAACTGGCCACGCTGCAGAAAGCTTTTGTAGCTGCAATTGATCGCCTTGAAGGTCTGACCCGTGGTGTCATCGAGCGTTCGGCCAGGAATCCGGACGAGGTGAATGCCGCTGCCGTGGATTATCTGCACGCCTTTGGTTTCACCGCCTACACGTACATGTGGGCTCTCATGGCCGAGGCCGCGCTGCCGAAAAAAGGCGAAGACAGCTTCTATGCCGACAAGCTCGCCCTGGCCGATTTCTTCGTGGCCCGCGTGCTGCCGGAAATGGAGTTCCGCGCGCGTGCCGTGGAGGCTGGTGCCGATACGCTGATGCAGTTTGCTGAAACGTACTTCTGACTCTTAAGGGGCTTATATTTAGCCCCTTGTTCTTCAAGTCTTTGTTACGGCGAAGGCTGGAACCCATGATGCAGTGAAAGAATCACTTTCGTGTGGATTCCGGCTTTCGCCGGGATGGCGAATCAAATAAAAGATGAATTCATAAAAAGCCTGCTTTCCAGCGGGCTTTTGCGTTTATGGGTTTTCCGCTCCTACGGGGGCATCCTCAGCAAAGACTCCCCGTTATCACCTGTAGCCGCTGTTGCGTTTCCAGACGGAAATCACCGGGAGTTATTTCATAGGCGCGGCGAAAAGCGCGATGGAAATCCTGGGCATGCTTGAAGCCCAGGCTGTCGGCAATGTCCGCAATCCGGCGCTCCGGGTGCCGGGCCAGATCGGTGGCGGCCGCGAACAGGCGGCGGTTGCGGATATGGGGAGCGAGGCCGCCTTCATGCGCGAACAGGCGGTACAGCGTGGTGCGGGGCAGGGCGAACCGGGCCTGTACGCTTTCGGGCGTGAGCCCGGGATTGTAGAGATTGTCCTCGATGTATTGGCGTATCTGCCCGATGAGGGCGGCCCGGACCGCGGCACGGGCCTCGTCGCCGGGCTGCTTGTTGAAGGCGGTGGCGATCAGCGTGGCGCAACTCTGCAGTGCGGCGTGGGATTGTTCCGCATCCTTCGCGGCCAGCGCGCGGCGAACCCGGAGCAGTTCCATCGGAATCAGGTTGGCCAGTGGCGAACGCTGCCAGTGCAGTACGCGTCCGTGCAGGGCCTCCGCCTGGGGCAGCAGGGTATCCACCAGCGGCCGGGGCAGGAACAGCGCCAGAATATGGCTGGCCTGCTGCTGCATGCGCAGGGGCTGGTTCATGTCCAGGAAGAGCACGCTGGCGGTACCGTGCGTCACCTGTCGCCGGGGATGAAGACGCGTGGTGGTTTCCGAGCAGCCCTGCAACTGGATGTAAAAAACATAATGCCGGAGGGTGTCGGTGGAAATGCGCGCCACGGTGCGTGTCTGCACATTGGCGTCCGTGCGCGAGTCCAGAAAGGTCAGGCCGTTGACCTGGTAACGCTGGATGTGGCCGTAGAAGCCGTCGGTAACCAGTTCCCGGGTCAGGGCGGTTTCCACGGAAACCAGCTGATCGCGCCAGGCCAGCGCCTGCTGTGCGCGAGCTTCACCCTCCGTGCTGAAGTGGCGATGCGTCAGTATCAGGGACGTGGCGTCGTGCCCGGTGGAAATGCTCATCATGAGTCGGCAGTGATGGGGAGTGGAACTATATATTCAAAAATCGGCCAACTGTCCTGCTCTGTCTCCCTTTGTGAGGGATGGGTTGGGAGAGGGGCTGGGAGGGGAGTTCCCCTGCTTGCCCCCGGTTTTCCGACGAATAACCTGAGTGGTGGAACGCAGGGTTACATTTCTGGTCTTTTTTTTTCCCGTGATTTCAAGGCTTGGGAAATAATGCGCCAATGACCCGCCGTGAAAAAAACAAGCCCGGGCGGGCAGCCCTTTATACCAACCTGGAAGGAAAATCATGCGCCCCTTGCCTGCTGCGCTCTTGTCCGTTGTGTCCTTGTGCCTGCTGCCCCTGCCGGCGTTTGCCTATCTGCAGGATCTTTGCGAGCACTCCCCGGAAAACCCCACACTGATCCTGGGCCTGCTTTCTGCGGCGGCGGCAGGCGTGCCTGTCTTGCGGGAAAAGTTGCGCTCGCGTCGCCTGC
>JASLCO010000252.1 GCA_030146505.1 Moraxellaceae bacterium | reverse complement strand
CGTGCTGGTGGTGGCGCGCTTGCACCAGCAATCCGGCAACAAGGCGGCGGAAGTGTGGATAGAGGTGTATGACACCGGCATAGGCATTGCGCCGGAACAACAGGCGCGCGTCTTCGAGGAGTTCTATCAGGTCGGCAATCCCGGCCGTGATCGCTCGCTGGGGCTCGGTATCGGCCTGTCCATCGTCAAGCGGCTTTCATTGCTGCTGGCACATCCGGTGGAACTGCATTCGGTGCCGGGGCGTGGCACGCGCTTCCGCCTGCGACTGCCAGCGGCCAGGCCTTTGTCGGCCGCTACGTTTGCCGCCGACCGTACGCTGCCACCGCACCGGCTGCCGACTCCGCCACGCCTGCCGGGACGTGTGCTGGTACTGGACGATGAAGCCGATGTTCGCGAAGCCATGAGCCTGCTGCTGACGGCACATGGCATCGCTGTGGACGCCGTGGCCACGGCAGCAGAAGCCACGACTGCCTTGCACGCTGCGATGGCAGAACAGCATCCCTTTGCCTTGCTGATCTGCGACTTCCGCCTTGCCAATGGCGCTGACGGTCTTGAAGTCGGGCAGGCGCTTGTCCGGAAATTCTTCGGCCTGCGCTTGCTGCTGATCACGGGCGAGACTGCCCCCGAACGCCTGCAACGAGTGCGCGAGGCCGGCGTGCCCGTCCTGTTCAAGCCCGTCAGTGCCGAACGCCTGCTGCAGGCCATGACTGCTGCCGTGGGCTGAGTTTTTAAAAAGAATTCCCCCGTCATTCCCGCGAAAGCGGGAATGACGGATGGTTCAGGACAGATGGTTTTAAAGGACAGTTGGCTTCAAATGACAGAGGTTCCAGCCCCCCGCCCTCTCAATCCCGCCGCAAGTGCTCCGACACGGCAATCGGGTTCGGATAGTTGAAGACCACGATGTAAGACGAGATCACGAAAGTGAGGATCGCCGTGGCCTCGATCACATGCGCCGCTTCCTTGCCGATGAGCTGGCTGGCCACCGCCATGAACACGATGAGCAGGGAAAACTCGCTGATCTGGCCAAGGCGGAAGCCCACGTCCCAGGCCAGCTTGGGGCTTTCGCTCAGGCGCGCCAGCAGCCAGCGGAACACCACGGGCTTGCCCGCCACCACCACCAGCGTCAGTACCAGCGCCGGCAGCCAGATTTTCGGCAGCATGCCGGCATCGAAGCCCGCGCCCAGCGCAAAGAAAAACAGGATTAGGAAAAAATCCCGCAAGGGCCGCAGATTGATGGCCAGGTATTGCGACACCGGATGGCTGGCCAGCGTGATGCCGGCAATGAAGGCGCCGGTTTCCGCCGAGAGCCCGAACACATGCGCGAGCTGCGCCACGCCCAGGCACCAGCCTATGGTCATGAGGAAGAGGTATTCGTGGAAGCGGTCGAATTTTTCGTACAGCCGGATCAGCACGTATTTCACCAGCAGCCAGGCCGCCAGCACCAGCAAGGGCAGGCCGGCCACCACACGCAGGAGGGTGAGGCCGCTGGCGCCCCCTTCGGCCATGGCATCCAGCGCGATCAGGATGAAAAGCGCGATGAAATCCTGCAACAGGAGCAGGCCTATCATGAGCTCGCCCATGTGCTTGTGGTGCAGCACCGTGGTGGGCAGGAGCTTGAGGCCGATGATGGTACTGGAGTTGATGAGGGCCAGGCCGACGATGAGTGCCTCGCGGCCACTGAAACCGAAGGCCAGTGCCACGCCATAGCCGGCACCGAAGAAAACCACACTGGA
The DNA here is from genome assembly GCA_030146505.1 of Moraxellaceae bacterium. Lineage (GTDB taxonomy): Bacteria > Pseudomonadota > Gammaproteobacteria > Pseudomonadales > Moraxellaceae > UBA2031. The sequence continues at coordinate 9,973 of JASLCO010000252.1, read as the reverse complement.
CAGCACTGTCACCCAGGAGGCTTTTTTCAGCACGGCGGCCAGCGCCGAGGGCTGCATGTCCAGCCCGAGCAGGAAGAGCAGGAACATGATGCCGACCGAGGCCATCTGCTGCAGCGCGCCCACGTCGGTCACGAGGCCAAAGCCGTAGGGCCCTATCAGCGCCCCCAGCACGATATAGGCCATGATGAGCGGCTGCCGGCTGTAGAGCGCCAGCGTGGCCAGCACGGCGGCGCCGGCAAAGATCAGGAAAAAGGCAAAGGACAGCGATTCCACAAAGAACTCCACGCAGCCGGACCGGCAAAGGGGTGCATGCTCTCACGGCGGCGGTGCCGCGGTAAAAGCGTACCGGGACAGGCCCGGGAAGACAGGCCGGGCACGGCATGGCCGGCCGCCGGCAAACGCGGCATAATCGGCCGGTCCGGCTTCCGGCCGGGGATGGCGCCGGAGCCACGCACACGCGCCCGGACAGAATAAGAACAACACCAGACAGAGGACTTGCCATGCGCTTTCTTTCCACGCGCGCCCAGGGACCGGCTCTTGCGGCCCTGCTCATCAGCCTGCTTTCCACCCTGCTGCCCGCCAGCGCCTCTGCCGGTCCGCTGGACCCGAAGATCCTGCCCGCCATGCTCTATTCCGCCGGTCGCGTGGACACGCGCGAAAACAACAGCGGCCTGGGCAGCGGCTTCTTCCTTGATGCCAACTACACCCGCACCTTCCTCAACGGCGGCGTGAGCTACAAGTCCTGGGGCGGTGACGGCGATCTCGCCAATGCCTATGTCGGCGTGGGCTTTTCCAAGCTGGTGCAGTTGCAGATCGGCATGGGCACGCAGGGCATGGTCAAGCGCGTGCGCAACGACTTCAACCTCACCTCCATCTACGACTTCGTGACCGGCACCAAGCGCAACCGCTACAACACCAGCCTCGGCAACCGCCTCACTCTCACCTTTGCGCTGGAAAACTACAGCGACGAGGAAAAGCTGAACAATTTCCATATCGGCCTGGGCCTGCTTTATTGATCCCTCTTTTGCAGGTCGGGCCGTAATGCTTTTGCAGGCAGGCCGGGTTCAGCCCGGCCTGCCTCAAAACCCGGCCTGCACAGCAAAGCCCCACCGTCACCAGCCTGTCACCAAACTGTCGTCCAATCATGCGGCTGCTTTTTGCCGCATGAGGACATGCTTCTGAGCCATTTTCCCGAACTGCTCGCGCTTGAGGCCCTGCTCAAGCGCGGCCGCAAGCATTTGCGTGCCGACATCGTCACCACCGTCACGGTGGACGGCAAGGCGCTGCCCATCTGGTGCCTGGAAACCGGCAGCACCGACATACGCCGCCCGGCCATCGGCTTCTTCGGCGGCGTGCACGGCATGGAGCGCATAGGCTCGCAGGTGCTGATCGCCTATCTGCATACCCTGATCGAACGCCAGCAATGGGACCGCCTTTTCGATCAGCTGCTGGAAGAAGTGCGCCTGGTCTTCATGCCCATGGTGAATCCGGGCGGGCTGCTGCTGAATACACGCGCCAACCCCGAAGGCGTGGACCTCATGCGCAGCGCCCCGGTGAATGCGCAGAAGAATGTGCCCTTCCTCGTCGGCGGCCACCGCCTTTCACCGCATATTCCCTGGTATCGCGGCCGCGTCGAAGACGATGTGCCGGCCGAGGCCGCCGCGCTTTTCGAGATCGTGCGCGCGCGCCTGCATCCGCATCCGTTTTCCCTTGCCATGGACTGCCATTCCGGCTTCGGCTTCCGCGACCGCATCTGGTTTCCCTATGCCCGCAGCCACGAGCCCGTGCCCAACCTGCCCGAAGCCTTTGCCGTGCGCGCCCTCTTCAACCGCACCTGGCCCAACCACAGCTTCTACATCATGGAACCGCAATCGGTTTCCTACACCACGCACGGCGATCTCTGGGATTTCCTCTACGACGAATTCCAGGCCCGGCGCCCCGGCGTCTTCCTGCCCTTCACGCTGGAAATGGGTTCCTGGCTGTGGGTGAAGAAAAATCCGCGCCAGTTCTTTTCCTGGTTCGGGCATTTCAACCCCATCCTGCCGCATCGGCTGGAGCGCGTGCTGCGCCGCCATCTCACGCTGTTCGACTTCCTCATTGCCGCCACCGCCTCATACGAGGAATGGGTGCCGACGGGCACGCAGCGCGAAGTCTTCCGGCGCGAAGCCATGCGCCGCTGGTATCACGACGGCAGCGATGAAAACCTGCGCGTGGAAGATGCCCCGGTGAACAACAAGGCACGCTGACAGCACAGCGGCCGGGCTCGTGCCGCCACGCGGGAAAAGCGGCAGCGCCGGCAGTAGGCATCCCCTGCCCTCTCACTTACTATCCCAAGGCCGGCAGATGCCGGCTGCCATCACCAGCCACCGCGAGGAAACACGGCATGAGCAAGCCCACCTGGGTATTTCTCCGCGGCCTCATACGCCAGCACCGCCACTGGGAAGATTTTCCCAACCAGTTCCAGAAGGCATTTCCCGAGCACCGCATCGTGCTGCTGGACCTGCCCGGCAACGGTGATCTTTTCGAGCACGAAAGCCCGAGCAGCGTGGCAGGCATGGTGGAATCGGCGCGCGAGCAACTGGACCGCCTGCAGGTGCGGGGAGCCGTGCAGTTGCTGGCACTTTCGCTGGGCGCGATGGTGGCCATTGAATGGATGGAACGTTATCCCTGCGACATCGAACGCGCCGTACTGCTGAACACCTCGCTGCGCGGCATGAGCCGCTTCACCGAGCGCCTGCGTCCGGAAAACTACGTTGATATCCTGGAAAGCCTGGTGTTCAACTCCGCCGTCGAACGCGAAAAACTCATCCTCGACATCAGCACCAATCTCTACAAGAACAAGGATGCCCTGGCGCAAAAGTGGGTGGGCTACGCGCAGGCCCAGCCCACCAGCCGCATGAACGGCCTGCGCCAGCTTTTTGCCGCTGCCACCTACAAGGCACCGCCCGCGCGCCCGCACGAGCATGTGCTCATCCTGCAAAGCCTGGCCGACCACCTGGTGAACCCGGTCTGCTCGACGCGCATTGCCGAACGCTGGCGCTGGCCCATGGTGTCGCACCCGGCCGCCGGTCATGACCTCACGCTGGACGACGGTGAATGGGTCATCACGCAAATCCGCCAGTGGCTGGCGGAATAAGCGCCGGCCGCTGCTGCCACTCCTTCCTTCAGAAAAATCACTAAGCGCCTGCCTGCACGCCCTCCGGAGCCTCTATGAAAAGAAGCAGTACCCTGCTGCTGGCCGCCCTTGCCCTGCCCTGCCAGGCCCAGATATTCCAGTGCACCAGCAGCAGCGGCAAAACGGAATTCAGGGACGCCCCCTGCGACGGCGGCAGCAGCGCCAGGGACCTCACGTCCAGCCTGCAGGCCAGGAGCATCGTCTCGCTGGACTCCATACGCGAAGGCCATTCCAGCTGTCGCCCCGAATTCCACACCAGTACGGGGAAATACCGGGCCGGCACGGCCTTCGTGCTGGACTATCCCACTGGCAAGGCACGGGCACTGCTGCTGACGGCCCAGCATCTTTTCGGCCCCGATGGCGGCATGCCGCAAACGGTGGCCTGGCAGGACATGCCCGCTCAGGTGAGTCGTGCCGACTGCACCGTCTTTGCCCGGGGCAAACGCCTCATCAACACAGGCAGTCCACTGGCCATACACGGCGCACAGCCTTTTTCCAGCCCGGGCAACCCGCGCGATATCGCCGCCTTCGCACTCAAGGACACGCCGCCCTATGCCATGAAGCTGGCCAAGGCCGCGCCCGCGACCGGCGCCACGATCTATATCGTGGCCGAGCTGCTGGGCGATGCGCGCAGCGGCCTGCTGCACAAGGGCACGGTCACCGGCAACAAGGCCGGACTGCTGGAATTTTCCTATGAGGGAGGCGGCATCAATCTGCAGGCCACCAGTGGCGCCGCCGTCATCAATGACAGCGGAGAAGTGGTGGGCATCAATGTCGGCGCCCGGGGCTGGCCCGGCCACATGACCGGCCTTGCGGTAAGCCTGGACCAGATCAGCCAGGCCCTGTCGGCGCTCCGGTGAACCGCCTGCCGGCAACGCCACCCGCAGGCCGCAGGCGCACGGCAGGCGCTGACAGGGCGTGCTAACGTTGCTGACAGCGTCTACGGAGCAACAAGGGGGAAGGCTTCATGTCAGTGCGGAAATTCGTTTTCAGCATCACGCTTTTTGCCAGCCTGTTGCTGGCAGCCTGCAGCAAGCCGGCGCATGAAACCAAGCCGGAAGACTCCTACGACATCACGAAAATGGATCTGGCCCCCAGGCCTGCCGTCATCAGCAATGAACGCCACACCGGGCCCTATGCCAGCGGCAGCGCCCTCAGTATGACGGCGGAGGTGAAACCGCTGTCACCGGAACCCGTAAAGGAAATCCGCCTGGACACCACGCACAAGATCATTGATCTCGCGCCGGGCGTGAAATTCAGTGCCTGGACCTTCGGTGACACCGTGCCGGGGCCGGTGGTGCGCGCCCGCGTTGGCGACCGCATCAAGTTCAGCATGAGCAACCGTTCCGACGAGACCGTGCCGGGCGTGCGCATGACGACGGCCCCCATGATGCACTCCATGGATTTCCATGCCGCCATGGTCTCGCCCACGGACAAATACCGTTCGGTGGCGCCGGGCCAGACGATTGATTTCGAGTTCACGCCGAATTATCCCGGCGTCTACATGTACCACTGCGGCACGCCCATGGTACTGGAGCATATTTCCTCGGGCATGTACGGCATGGTGATCGTGGAGCCCAAGGGCGGCTATCCCACCAGGGTGGATCGCGAATTCGCCATCGTGCAAAGCCAGTTCTACACCAAGCCCGACCCGGAAAAACGCAAGGTGGATGGTGTCCCGCTGTATGTGCTGGACAGCGACAGCATGCGCAGGAGCGCGCCGACTTACACCGTCTTCAACGGCAAATACAACGGCTTTGTGGATGCGCCACTGCAAGCCAAGCCGGGCGAACGCGTGCGCCTTTTCGTGCTCAACGTCGGCCCGTCCAACACATCGAGCTTCCATGTGGTGGGCACCATCTTCGATCGCGTCTGGCTGGAAGGAAATCCGGACAACCAGTTGCGCGGCGCACAGACCGTGCTGCTGGGAGCCTCCAATTCCGCCATCGTGGAATTCGTGCTGCCCGAAGCCGGCACCTATGTGATGGTGGACCACCAGTTTGCCAATGCCTCGCAAGGCGCGCTCGGCCATATACGCGCCGGCGACGGTGCAGCAGCGGCCGCGTCACCCGAGCATGACAATCTCCCGGCCACGGCCGTGCCTACCGATGCACAGGCGCAACAGGGCAAGCTGGACTTTGAATCCAAATGCCTGGCCTGCCATTCCATAGGCCAGGGCGACAAGCTGGGACCGGACTTGCTGGGCGTCACCCGCCTGCGCAATGCCGACTGGCTCACGCACTGGCTGAAAAATCCGGAAGAAATGCTGAAGACGGATGCCGATGCCCGCGCACTGGTGGAGAAGTACAAGATCCCCATGCCCAACCAGGGCCTGTCCGATAAAGAAGTGCAGCAGTACATCGCCTATTTCAGATGGGCCGATGCCAATGTGAAGGCGGAGCACCAACACTGAGCCGTAGCTCCCGGCGACAATCGTCGCCGGGAGCACTCAGTGGAGTTCGTCATGATGCGTTTTTTCTGTGCGGCTTTTTCTGTACTGCTCTTGCTGATGCCCATGACAGCATCGGCTTGCGGTGCCTGCATAGAAGACAAGATGGCCGCCACCTACGACTACGATGTCGTGCAAAAAGCCCATGCCCGGCAGCACACCGTGGTGTTCTGCGATGTGCAGGACCGCATTGCTCCGGAAAAACTGCGCCAGGCAGTCGCCAGCACCAAAGGCATAGATTCCGGCAGCATACGTATCTCCTCCGAACCGGCAGCCCTTTCCTTTGCACTGGACACGCGCAGGCAAAGCCCGGCGGCCGCCGTGGCCGCCATTGCCACCGCCCTGCAAGGCAAGGTCCGCCTGCGCATCATCCGCAGCGACGCCCCCGGCAAATGAGCATGGACAGGTCGCGCATGGCAGGGGCATGGCCTCGGTGCTAGCATGCGCGCCCCATGCGCCTTGCCGACCTCCACCAACGCCTCGCCGATCTCGGCGCCCGTCCCGTCCACCGGGACGCGGTACTGCGTGCCTGGCTCGCGGGCAAGCCGCTGGACTCCGGTACCAAGCGTCAGGCTTCGGAAAATGTGCTGCCGCTGTCGCTGCGCAATGGCCTGCCGGAACTCAGCGCCGAGCTGGACAATCTCGCCCGCCTGCGCTCGGAGCATCCCGGTGAAGACCATTCCGCACGCCTGCTGGTGGCGCTCAATGACGGCCAGCTGGTGGAAAGCGTGCTGCTGCCCCGTGATGGCGTCTGCGTTTCCACGCAGGTGGGTTGCGCTGTCGGCTGCCGTTTCTGCATGACGGGGAAAAGCGGCCTGCTGCGTCAGGTCAGCAGCCTGGAAATCGTGGCGCAGGTGGTGCAGGCGCGGCGGCGCCGTCATGTGAAGAAAGTCGTGTTCATGGGCATGGGCGAGCCCGCCCACAATCTCGAAAACGTGCTGGAAGCGATGGACCTGCTGGGCACGCACGGCAATATCGGCCACAAGAACCTGGTGTTTTCCACCGTGGGCGACAGGCGCGTTTTTGAGCAACTGCCAGGCTTGCGCGTAAAACCCGCGCTGGCGCTTTCCCTGCACACCACCAAGGCGGATTTACGCGAATACCTGTTACCCAAGGCCCCGAAAATCCCGCCGGCCGAATTGCTGGAACTGGGTGAATCCTATGCACGGCTGACGGGCTATCCCGTGCAGGTGCAATGGACCTTGCTCAAGGGCGTGAATGATGGCGACGACGAACTGGCGGCACTCGTGCCACTGCTCACAGGCAAATATGCCGTGCTCAACGTCATCCCCTTCAATGACTTCGGGGACAGCAACACGATGGAAGGCGATAACTATCAGCGCCCCGATGGCGAGCGCATCGTGGAAATCGTGCGCCACCTCAACCGCCACGGCGTACTCACCAAGGTGCGCAACAGTGCCGGCCAGGACGTGGAAGGCGGTTGCGGCCAGCTGCGCGCCCGCGCCACGGAATTCGTGAATACGCGCCGCTTGCGGCCAAGCCGCTAGCGCCAAACCCATTCGCACAACAGGCAGCGCAGAAGCGCGGATGAATTCGCAAGCGCCCTTGCCCTGGTGGCGCGTCATTTCCAGCCAAGCCTTTTGCCTGCTACCCGCCATTGCCGCCTCCAGCCGCCCGCGCTATTTCTCCCGCCTCTTCAATTTCAATGACAGCAGGCATACGGACATGAAATGCATCGTGGTGGGTGGCGGGCTCTCGGGGCTGGCATCGGCGGTATGGCTGGCAGAGGCCGGGCACGAAGTCACGCTGCTGGAGCGGCGCGGCGCCCTGGGCGGCCGCACCATCGCCATCCCGCAGCCGGAAATCGACGACGTGCCGGACAACGGCCAGCACGTTTTCGCCAGTGGCTATGAAAACCTTTTCCGTTACCTGGACAGCGTGGGCACGCGCCAATACGTGAATTTCCCCGGCCATATGTCCGTGCGCATGCCCGGTGGCGAGGTGCGCCGTTCCTCCTTCTGGGGCGTGGACGGCCTGCGTGCCGCCATAGGCGACCTGCCCGGCGTGAGCGGCCTCGACAAGCTGCGCACGGCACGGGCACAGGCAAAACTGTTTCGCGATGCCCTTCGCCAGCCCAAGGACCTGGACAACATCACGGCAGATGAATGGTTCCGGCGCATCGGCATGCCGGCATCGGCGCGCCGGGCCCTGTGGGACGGCATCGTCATCGGCCTTACCGGCGACAGGCCCGACATTTCCTCCGCCAAGGTGCCGGCCGACCTGCTCATAACCGGCATGCGCCAGGCGCTGAAAATGCGCACACCGGTTTCCATCGGCTATCCCACTGTCGACCTCGACACGCTCTTCGTGAACAGCGCCGAAAAATTCTTTGCCAGGCATGGCGTGAAGGTGCGCACGCGCGCACCCGTACGCTCGATTGATGTGGTGGACGGCAAGCTGCAGGGCGTGACGCTGCTGGACGATGAAAAACTCGGCGCCGACGCCGTGATCTGCGCCGTGCCCGTCTGGCAGGTCAAAGGGCTGCTGGACCAGTTGCCGGACCGCGAACGCTACTACCGCGCCGTGGAAAACCTCACGGCCGTGCCCATCGTCAGCGTGAATCTTTACCTGGACCGCAATATCGGCATGAAGGACTGGGGAGAAATCCTGCTCGGCGGCGAAGGCGTGCTGGAGCAGATATGGGACCGCCAGAAAATGCACGGCCGCTCGCCGGCACGCAACTGGTTCTACTCCACCACGGTTTCCGCGTCTTACGAACTCATCAAGGGCAGCAACGAGGAAATCCTTGCCGCCCAGATGGACATGCTGCGCCGTTATTACCCGAAAGCCCGCGAAGCGAAGGTGCTGCACAGCCACATTGTGCGCATGCCCCGCTCCACCTTTGCACAACGCCCCGGCAGCGCCGGCATTCGCCCGCCACAGAAAACGGCCGTGCCCCGCCTGGCCGTTGCCGGCGACTGGACCCGCACCGACTGGACCACCACCATGGAAGGCGCCTGCCAGAGTGCGGCACGTGCGGTGGAAGCGCTGCTGAGCTGAGAGCAGCATCAGCCGCAGCTCTGAATGCTTTGTGAAAAACCCTGAAATTCCTGCATAAAAAAATCCCGCCATCTCTTGCGGGATTTTTTATTCGCCGCGGAAGCCCCTCCTGCAAATGCGCTCCTGCAGGAGCGGCTTTAGCCGCCATACCTCTCAACATCCCTCAGCTTCAATAAAAACCTCAGGCCAGCGCCGGATAATCCGTATAACCCTCGGCACCACCGCCGTACAGCGTGGCGGACACCACCTGGTTCAGTTCGCTGCCTTTTTGCAAACGGACCGGCAGATCGGGATTGGCAATGAAGGGGCGGCCAAAAGCCGCTGCATCGATAAAGCCTTTTTCCAGCAGGGCTTCCGCTTTTTCCACGGTGTAATTGCCGGCGCCGATGATGGTGCCGGGAAAGGCTTCGCGCAGGGCACGGCGGAATTCGTCGGAGTGTGCCGGTCCACCGGCCCAGTCCGGTTCGGAGAGATGCAGATAGGCAATGCCCCGCTTGGCAAACTCGCGGGCGAGATAAAGGCCCATTTCCAGACCGTCGGAATCATTCAGGCCATTGAAGGTACCGAGCGGCGAAATGCGCACGCCCACATGCTGCGCATCCCAGCCGGCAATGGCGGCATCAATGGCTTCCAGCGTGAAGCGGGCACGGTTTTCCAGCGAGCCGCCATAGGCATCGTTGCGCTTGTTGCTTTCCGTGGCCTGGAACTGGTGCAGCAGATAACCATGGGCGGCATGCACTTCCACCATGTCGAAACCGGCGGTGCGCGCATTGACGGAAGCACGGCGATAGTCCTCGACAATGCCCGGGATTTCCGACGTTTCCAGTGCACGCGGTGTATCACAATCCACGCGCCGGGGCTGGCCGTCCTCGCCGCGCACGGTGGTGCGGTTCTGGTAGGGAATGGCGGAAGCGGAAACCGGCAGTTGCTGATCCGGCTGCAGGCTGTGGTGGGAAACGCGGCCCACATGCCAGAGCTGCAAGGCGATATGGCCACCGGCAGCATGCACGGCATCGGTGATTTTCTTCCAGCCCGCCACCTGCTCGGCTGAATAAATGCCCGGTGTGTCCATATAGCCCTTGCCTTGCGGTGAAATCTGCGTGGCCTCGGCAATGATGAGACCGGCGCTGGCGCGCTGCACGTAATAGGCCTGCATCAGCGCATTGGGCACATCACCGGGCGGCGTGGCGCGCATGCGGGTGAGCGGCGCCATCAGCACACGGTTGGGAAAGGTGAATGCACCGCTCTTGAAAGGCGTGAACAGCTTGCCGGACATGGAAAACTCCTCTGATTGCTTGAAGGACTGATTGCATGAAGGACGGACAGGT
>JASLCO010000197.1 GCA_030146505.1 Moraxellaceae bacterium | reverse complement strand
GAGCGGGGGCAGGAGCTGGCGCTGCCTTGCTGGCACAGCCACAGCTCTTTTCCTTGGCGGCAGGTTTCTCCGTCGCGCAACAATCGGCTTTGGCCTCAGCCTTGGGGCTGCAGCAGCTGTCATGCCCTTCATGCGTATGGCCTGCATGCTCATGGGAATGCCTGGTGTGTGGGCTCTTGTCGTCATGCGAATGGCTCATGCTTCCTCCGTAGCGGATGACAATGTGGTGATCATGCAGGCATGCTAAAGCCCGTAGCCTAGTACGGAGTCAAGGGCTGAGCTTTGATAGGGAGCAGAGGCATGAGTGATATCAGCCCCGAAATGCGTCCGGGCAGGCTGACCATAGGCAAGCTAGCCCAGGCGGCCAGTGTGAATGTGGAGACCGTGCGTTATTACCAGCCCATAGGCTTGCTGGAAGAGCCGGAGGCGCAGGGCAGCTATCGCCATTATGGCGACGAGCATCTGCAGCAGTTGCAGTTCATACGCCGCGCCAAGGATGCCGGTTTTTCCCTGGAGGAAATCCGCGAGCTGCTGCAACTGGATGATGTGGCGGATCGTGCGCGTATCCGCCAACTGGCCAGCAGCCGTCTTGCGGATATCGATGCGCGCATCCGTGACATGCAGGCGCTGTCGCGGCGTCTCAAGACGCTGGTCACGCAATGTGAAGACGAGACCGGCAGCGCCTGCTGCCCCATCGTGGAAACATTCCGGCACTGATGATGGCAAGCCATGAAGACGAGCTGCGCTTTCTGCAGGGTTATCCCGAGGCCCTGCGCCAGCAGGTGCGCGGACTGCTGGCCTCCGGTGAACTCGGGCCGCGCCTGCTGGCGCGTTATCCCGGCCGCCACGACATACAGAGCGACAAGGCCCTCTACCGCTACACCAACGACCTGCGCCAGCAATACCTGCGCCATGCGCCGGCGATAGACCGCGTGCTGTATGACAACAGGCTGGACGTGGTGAAGCATGCCCTGGGCCTGCATACGGCCAGTTCGCGCCAGCATGGCGGCCGCCTGGTGGCAAAAAAGGAAATCCGCATTGCCGGCCTGTTCCGCGATACTCCTCCGGAATTCCTCAACATGATCGTGGTCCACGAGCTCGCGCACCTGAAGGAAATGGACCACAACAAGGCCTTCTACCAGTTGTGCGAATACATGCTGCCGGGCTATGTGCAGCTGGAGTTCGATCTCCGGCTGTTCCTCACCTGGCGCGAGCAGCAACAAAAAAAGCATGCACTCCTGTAAGTGCGAATTCATTCACACAAGCAGGCCATGCCAAACCAAAGCCAGGCCGCGTTACTGCCAGGCAATCCGGCCTGACGGAACAAGGGCGTGCGAATGAATTCGCACCTGCAGGTTCTGGATTCAGCCCTTCCGGTGAAGTCGGGGAATGGTGGCGTTGCGCAGGCCATCGGCCTGCTCCGCAGGCGGGCGGGACGCTCAGGCAAGCGCCGTTGCACTGGCGGATAATCACGCCGGCGCCGCAAGCCGCAACAGCACAGGACGAGATGCAGACATGAAGCAGGCCGGCGGTTTCACGCTGATGGAAATGATGGTGGTGCTGGTCATTCTCGGCATCCTGCTGTCGGTGGCGATTCCGGGCTATGTGGTGCCGCTGGCGCGGGAGCAGGTGGACGAGTCCATGGAGCTGGCGGACAAGCTCAAGGACCGGGTGGAGGCTTACTACGTCATGAACGGCAAGCTGCCTTTCACTGCGGAAGAGGCAGGCTTGCCACCGGCCGACAAGATACTGGGCAATTACCTCAAGGGCGTGGGCTTCCAGAACGGCGCCCTGCATCTCCATTTCGGCAACAAGGCCGTGCCCCTGTTGCAGGACAAGGTGATTTCCGTGCGCGCCATCATCGTGCCGGATTCTGCCGGCAGTCCCTTGTCGTGGACCTGCGGCTATTCGCCGGTACCGGCGGGCATGGTCGCAGGCGACCAGGATTACACCAATGTGCCGGCGAAATACCTGAACGTGAAGTGCCGCGATACGCGCCGCCACTGAGAGCGGCGACAAGCCGTCCGGCCCTGGCGTACATGTTTTTACCCCCGGCGGCTTGCAGGGCGCGGCCATACGTAATGCAATGCCCCGGTCCCCTCTTGCCGAGACCCTCATGCCGGATCATGAGTTCACACCACCAGGCCAGCCCGGCGCCACGCCCCCTGCGCAGGAGGTTGCCGCTCCCGAAGAGCTGCGCCGCTTTGCCAACATCACCCTGGTGGCTGCCCTGGGCTGGGGCTTCAATGCGCTGATCTATCTGGTACTGCTCCGGATATGGCTGACCGGCCTGGTCGAGGTGGCCGTGATTGCCGGCACCCTCCTGCTGCGCCAGTGGGTGCTGGCCGATGGCAGCGCCTGGCGCCTGCGCCTCGGCAATCAGCTTGGCATTGCGCTGACCTTTGCCGGGCTGGTGGCGGTATCCATGCGCAATGGCCAGAACAGCGCGCTGGCGGTCTGGTATCTCGTGGCCGTGCCCATGGTGGCGGCCTATCTCATCGGGCGGCGGGCGGCACTCTGGTGGATGGCAGGCTGTGCGCTGGCCGTGCTGGGCATATGGGGCAGCGAATCCCTTGTCATCCTGCACAATGATTTTCCGGTCACCGATGCCCATCTGGTGTTTGCCCGTCTGGTCATCATGACCTGCTGCCTGGCGTTTGGCCTGGCGGCACGCGATGCCAGCGACAAATACATAGAACGCCTGCAGACGGCACGTGAAGCCGCCGAAGCCGCCTCGCGCGCCAAGTCCGATTTCCTCGCCACCATGAGCCACGAGATACGCACGCCGCTCAATGGCGTGATCGGCCTCAATACCCTGCTGCGCGATACCAGCCTCACTTCGCAGCAGCGACAGTATGTGGAGCTTTCTCGCCTGTCCGGCGAAACCCTGCTGCATCTCATCAACGACATCCTCGATCTTTCCAAGATCGAGGCCGGCCGCCTGGAACTGGAGCCACTACCCTTCGATCCACGCGAAGCCGGCCGTGATGCTGTCAATCTCCTGCAGGAAAAAGCCCGGGAAAAAGGCCTGGCACTGACGGCGGACTTTGCCGCCGACGTGCCGGACGGCCTGCGCGGCGATCCGGCGCGCCTGCGCCAGATACTGGTGAACCTGCTGGGCAATGCCGTGAAGTTCACGCAGGCGGGCAGCGTGCATCTTGCCTGCGCCTTGCTGCGGCAGGAGGAAGGCCGGGTCTGCCTGCGCTACGAAGTCCGGGACACCGGGCCGGGCATGGAGCCTGCGGTGGTAGCCCGCCTGTTCCAGCCCTTCACCCAGGCCGATGTGTCCACCACGCGGCAATACGGCGGCAGCGGCCTTGGCCTGTCGATTTCACGTCGCCTGGCCGAACTCATGGGGGGCGAGCTGGATGTGCGTACCGTACCCGGCGAGGGCAGCTCCTTCTGGCTGGACATTCCCTTCGACACGCTGGCGCCGGGCGAATTCGTGCCGGCACCGGTGAGCACCTTTGCGGCACAGGGCGGAAGTGACGAAACGCCGGTGCGTGGCCGTGTGCTGGTGGCCGAAGACAACAGCGTGAACCAGCTCGTGGCCACCGAGGCACTGAAACGCCTGGGCTATGGCGTGGATATCGTGGCCAATGGCCGCGATGCCGTGGCCGCCGTGCGGCAGCGTTCCTACGACCTGCTTTTCCTGGACTGCAACATGCCGGTCATGGACGGCTTTGAAGCTTGTCGCGCCATACGCGCCAGCGAAGCCCCCGGTCAGCACATGCCCATCATCGCCATGACCGCCAGCGCCCTCAAAGGCGACCGCGAAAAATGCCTGGCCGCCGGCATGGACGACTACCTGCCCAAGCCCGTGCGCCTCAACGACCTGCGTGCCGCCCTGGAGCGCTGGGTCAGCCCCAGGTAGGTGCGAATTCATTCGCACCTTGTTGTATCGGCTGGGCATCGGGCTGATGTGGGTTGGTTTGTGCGAATGAATTCGCACCTACAGGGGGCCGAGCGATGGTGAGCAGCTTCCAGACCAAGACAGGCCAGTGTGGCCACAGGGGCGGATTTGGCCCGGAAATCCGCTGTCAAGCTTGCACGCGGGCCGATGCTGGTTAGAGTAAGCGCACTAATTTTCCCCACGCGGGCTTTCCACGGTGAAAGCCCGCGCCCAAAACAAGAAAGACAGGAGCAGTCATGTCGGATCAGACCCCAGATCAGGGAGTGGTTGATTACATCGTGGTAGGCGGCGGCTCCGCCGGTTGTGCCGTGGCTTCACGCTTGAGTGAAGACCCCAATGTGTCCGTGGCCGTGCTGGAGATGGGCGGCGACGGTGACAAGTTCCTGATTCGCACGCCGGCGGCCATCGTGCTCATGGCGCCCACCGGGATCAACAGCCAGCCCTTCGATACCGTGCCGCAGCGCGGGCTCAACAACCGCCTCGGTTATCAGCCGCGTGGCAAGGTCATGGGCGGCTCTTCGGCCGTGAATGCCATGGCCTATATCCGTGGCCACCAGAGTGATTACGACCACTGGGCGGCCCTGGGCAATACGGGCTGGTCCTGGAATGAGGTGCTGCCTTACTTCAGGAAATCCGAGCACAACAACACCTTCAATAATGAATGGCATGGCCAGGATGGCCCGCTGCAGGTGAGCGAGTGCCAGTCCGACAGCCCGCTGCGCCAGGTCTGGCTGGATGCCGCCAGGCAGGCAGGTTATCCCGTCACCGACGACTTCAATGGCGCGCAGCAGGAAGGCATAGGCTTGTTCCAGCTCACGCAGAAAAATGGCGAGCGCTGGAGTGCCTATCGCGGTTATCTGCAGCCTTTCGTGGACAAGCGCAGCAATCTGCGTATTGAAACCGGCGCGCTCACGCAGCGCGTGCTCTTCGACGGCAAAGTGGCCGTGGGCGTGGAATACAAGCAGGGCGGCGTGACCCGGAAGCTCATGGCGCGTCGCGAAGTGATTCTTTCTGCCGGTGCCTTCCAGTCACCGCAACTCCTGCTGCTCTCCGGCGTGGGCGATGCCGATGAATTGAAAAAGCACGGTATTCCCGTGGTGCATCATTTGCCGGGCGTGGGCAAGAACCTGCAGGATCATCCGGATTTCGTGTTCTGCTACAAATCAAAGAGCCTGGATACTTTCGGTATTTCCCTCGCCGGTGGCGTGCGTCTGATCCGCGAGATGAGCCGCTACAAGAACGAACGCCGCGGCATGATTACCACCAATTTTGCGGAAGGCGGCGGCTTCCTGAAAACGGATGCCTCCCTGGAGGCACCGGATATCCAGTTGCATCTGGTGACAGCCATCGTGGATGACCATGCCCGTACCCTGCACATGGGCCATGGCTTCTCCTGCCATGTCTGCGTGTTGCGTCCCAAGAGCCGCGGTACCGTGGGTATTGCTGATCGCCATGCGGAAACCGCGCCGGTGATTGATCCCAACTTCTTCGGTCATGAAGATGATGTGGACGTGATGCTCAAAGGCTACAAGATAACGAACAAGCTGATGAAAACAGCCGCCTTCGCCCCCTGGATCAGCAAAGAGCTGTATACCGCCGATCTCAAAACGGATGACGAAATCCGGGATGTCCTGCGTCGTCGTGTGGACTCGGTGTACCACCCGGTGGGCAGCTGCAAGATGGGTACGGATGACATGGCGGTGGTTGATCCTTCCCTCAAGGTGCATGGCATTGCCGGCCTGCGCGTGGTGGATGCCTCCATCATGCCCACCTTGATAGGCGGCAACACCAATGCCCCCGCCATCATGATCGGTGAAAAGGCCGCAGACCTGATCCGTCAGGCGCGCTGAACGGCAGACCATGAAAAAATCCCCGGAATTTCCCGGGGATTTTTTTTAAAAATGTAGGTGCGAATTCATTCGCACATCCGGATTCTTTTGTGCGAATGAATTCGCACCTACCGAAAACCATCGTCATTCCCTTGATGAACGGGAATCCTCATGTTTGAAGCTTTTATGGCCCTCCGGGAGATTCCCTATCAAGGGAATGACGATTTTTTCGGATTGCATTGAAAGACGCCCCTGCGCCAGCCTCAAACTTCCTCACTTCCTCACTTCCTCATGCCTTCACCTTGTGCCGCCGTGAAACATCCTTGAAGACAAGGCTCACGCCTTCGTTGTCGCCGCTTGCCGTGGTCATGGGCGAGGCGGTGAATTCGGCGGCATAGACTTCATCCAGGCGGTGCACGGCGGCAATGAACTGGCTACGTTCGCCAGCCAGGCAACTGGCCAGCATTTCCCCCACCAGACCTTCTTCGGCATCGCCCACCAGGTGCTCACTGAGCAGGCTGCCGGCGAGGGTCTTGCCGTCGTCCAGCAGCGCGGTGGCGGCCGTGTTGGCGTACTGGATGCGGCCTTCGGCGTCGAGGCGCAGGATGGCATCGCCCAGCGATTCCAGCAGCAGGTCGGCGTGCTGCTTCAGGCGCTCGAGCCGGCGCATGCTGGCTTCGAAATCGGCATTGCGGCGTTCCAGCTCGCGCGTCTTGCGGTAGAGCTCAAGGAAAACCCGCACCTTGCGCTTGAGGATGGCGGGTTCCAGCGGCTTGACCAGAATGTCCACGGCGCCGCTTTCATAGGCCCGGAGCACATGCCCGTGGCTCTGGTTGATGGCGGTGACAAACAGGATGGGAATGCCCTGGCTGCGGCTATTGCCCTGCATCAGCCGTGCGACTTCATAGCCGTCCATGTCCGGCATCTGTATGTCCAGCAGCACCAGGGCGATTTTCTGGTTGAGCACGATTTTCAGCGCTTCGTTGCCGGAATTTGCACGCACCAGCGTGGCATCGAATTCGTCCAGCAATTCTTCCAGTGCCAGCAGATTGGCCTGCTGGTCGTCCACCAGCAGGATGCGGGGCTTGTCGGCAGCGGGCGTGGCGGCCTTGGCCATGGCGGCATCTCCTGTCCGTGCGTGAGAGGCTTCAGCCAATGTAGCAAGGCAGCTGGCCTGCCAGCAGGGAAAATACGTAGGCATTGCGTATGCCGGCAGGGAGGCGTCGTGGTGAAATGGCGGTGGGCCCGGGCTTGCCTTCCTGGCCCGCCGCCTTTGTTCCGTCACCTGCCGGTTCTGCCTGATGACTGCCAAACGCCGCATTGCCCATCTCGACATGGATGCCTTTTATGCCTCCGTGGAATTGCTGCGCTATCCGCAGCTCAAGGGCCTGCCCGTGGTCATAGGCGGGCGCTGGCGGCGCGAGGATGATGCGCTGGCACGAGCGGCTGCCGATGGCCGTCTGGCCGACATTCCGCTGCAGGATTTTCCCCGCATACGCGACTACGTCGGCCGGGGTGTCATCACCACGGCCACCTATGCCGCGCGGCAATTCGGCGTGGGCTCGGCCATGGGCATCATGAAGGCGGCGCGCCTGTGCCCTGATGCCATCATGCTGCCTGTGGATTTTGACGAGTACCGCCGTTATTCGCGGCTTTTCAAGGCCGTGATCCTGGAGCTGGCACCGGTGATGGAAAACCGTGGCGTGGACGAGGTGTATATCGATTTCACGGACGTGCCGGGTGGTCAGGAGGAGGGGGGGCGCCTGCTGGCGGCGAAAATCCAGTCTGCCATTTTTGCGGCCACCGGCCTGACCTGTTCGGTGGGCGTTGCCCCCAACAAACTGCTGGCCAAGATGGCCAGCGAATTCAACAAGCCCAACGGCATTTCCATTGTGCACGAGGCGGATATCGAATCCCTGGTCTGGCCTTTGCCCTGTCGCAAGATAAACGGCATCGGCCCGCGTACGGATGAAAAACTCAAACGCTTCGGCATTGAGAGCATTCGCGACCTTGCGCAGCGTGACTTGCACTGGCTCACGGAAAATTTCGGCGGGAGCTATGGCGCCTGGCTGTATCGCGCTGCGCGCGGCCAGGACGAACGCATCGTGGCCACGCACAGCGAACCTG
>JASLCO010000134.1 GCA_030146505.1 Moraxellaceae bacterium | reverse complement strand
AACGCGTAAGGCTGGGCAAATTAGCACAGATCGCGGCTTGTCCAAAGAGACCCGTTTGTTTAGAGTTAGCCGCATTTTTAAGGGATCAAAGGCCTTGTCCGGCGCGGCTTCCAGCCATCCGGGCCGGTTTCCCTCCCAGGACACCCGGGACGCCTTGCATCATCTGCCCGGCCTCGCACGCAAGCGATCAATTCAGGTTTCACACCCCCATGCTGCCCATTCTCAAAAGCTTTCTCGGCCTTTTCTCTTCCGACCTCGCCATCGACCTTGGTACCGCCAATACCCTCATTTACGTGCCCGAGCGCGGCATCGTGCTCAACGAGCCCTCGGTGGTGGCCATACGCCAGAACGGCGTGACGAAGACGGTGGCGGCGGTGGGCGTGGACGCCAAGCGCATGCTGGGCCGTACCCCGGGCAATATTTCCGCGATTCGCCCCCTGAAGGATGGCGTGATTGCCGATTTTGAAGTCACTGAAAAGATGCTGCAGTTCTTCATCAAGAAGGTGCACGAGAAGGGCATGCTGCCACCGCGTCCGCGCGTCCTCGTGTGCGTGCCCTGCAAGTCCACGCTGGTGGAACGTCGCGCCATCCGTGAATCCGTCCTCGGTGCCGGTGCCCGCGAAGTGCGCCTGATCGAAGAGCCCATGGCGGCTGCCATCGGTGCCGGCCTGCCGGTGGAACAGGCCTGTGGCTCCATGGTGGTGGACATCGGCGGCGGCACCACGGAAATCGCCGTGATCTCGCTGTCAGGCTCCGTCTATTCCGATTCCGTGCGCATTGGTGGCGACCTGTTCGACGACTGCATCGTTTCCTATGTGCGCCGCCAGCATGGTTGCCTTATCGGTGAATCCACGGCCGAGCGCATCAAGCAGGAAATCGGCACGGCCTTCCAGGGCGGCGAGCTGCGTGAAATCGAAGTGCGCGGCCGCAATCTGGCCGAAGGGGTGCCGCGCTCCTTCACCCTGAATTCCGATGAAATCCTGGGTGCCCTGCAGGACCCGCTGACCGGCATCATCACCGCCGTGAAGAGCGCCCTTGAGCAGACCCCGGCCGAACTTTCTGCCGACATCGCCGAACGTGGCATGGTGCTTACCGGTGGTGGCGCGCTGCTGCGTGATCTCGACAAGCTGCTGTCCAAGGAAACCGGCCTGCCCGTGATCGTGGCCGAAGACCCGCTGACCTGCGTCGCCCGTGGTGGCGGTCGTTCGCTGGAGTTCATGGATAACCCTGCCTACGACATGCTGTTTGTCGATTGACGGCCTCACTCAAGGGCGGTCTGCGGCGTTAAAAGTGCGCGAACAATGCTCATTTACTCCATGTAAACTCCGCTTGTTCGCGCACTTTTGCCTTGCATCCCATCCCTTGATCGAGCCCTCGGCTAGTGCAAAATGAGAAATAATCGAGCCGGCATGATGCCGGCTTTTTGTTAGTGTGGCAGCGGCTGATTCAAGGAGAGCCATCATAGAAACCACGCTTTTCAGCAAGACATCCAATGGCACCTACAGCCTGCTGTTTGCAGTGTTCCTGTCCATTGCCCTGATGTTTGTTGACACGCGCTTTCCTGAGCTGACGGGGCCGGTGCGCTTCCAGCTCAACGGCCTGTTTTCGCCGGTCTATGCCGTGATGAGCTGGCCCGGGCGTTTCAGCGAGTGGCTGGCCGACGCCACCATGAGTGATGGTGCCACGCGCGAAGAAAATGCCTATCTCAAGAGCCAGTTGCTGGTGCTTTCCGGCCGCCTGCAGAAATTCTCCGAACTCGCTGCCGAAAATGCGCGCCTGCGCGGGCTCATCGACTCCACGCTGGTGGTGGACGGCCGTGTGCAGATTGCCGAAATCATCGGCGTGGACCCCGATCCCTTCCGCCATATCATCCTTGTCAGCAAGGGCCTGAAAGACGGCCTGTACGTGGGCCAGCCGGTGCTGGATGCGCGCGGCATCATGGGCCAGGTCATCGAGGTGGGGCCGCAGACCTCGCGTGTCATGCTGATTGCCGACCGTGAGCACGCTATGCCGGTGCGCGTGGCCCGCAACGGTGTGCGCGCCATCGTCGCCGGCAATGGTGACCTCGACCGCCTTACGGTGCAGTACGTGCCGGAATCGGCCGACGTGAAAGTGGGTGACCAGCTGGTGAGTTCCGGCCTCGGCCTGCGCTATCCCGCCGGTTATCCCGTGGCCATGGTGACGAAGGTCGGCAAGACCGGCACGTCCGAATTTGCCGACATAGAAGCCAAGCCCGTGGCCGAACTGGACCGCAGCCGCCATGTGCTGCTGCTGTTCATGCGCGCGCTGCGTGACGAACGTGCCGGAGGCCAGCATGGCACGACGCCGTAACCCCGCCCTTGCACTGCCGCTGAGCTTCCTGCTGGCCCTGGTGCTGGTGGCGCTGCCCCTGCCGCAGTTCCTTTCCTACTGGCGCCCGGAATTCGTCATCATGGTGCTGGTGTTCTGGATCCTCAATGCGCCCAATCTCGTGGGCGTGTGGACCGGATTTTTCATCGGCCTGCTGCTGGACGTGCTGTTCAAGACGCCTTTCGGCGTGCATGCCATGATGCTGGCGACGGTCGCCTGGCTCACGCGCCTGTCCTGGCGGCGTGTTGCCGTGTTCTCGGTACTGCAGACCAGTGGCCTCGTGCTGGTGCTGGTGCTGGCCGGACTGGTCATCAAGCGTGTGCTGCTCGGCATCGTCGGCCTGCCGCCGGACAGCCTGGCCTACTGGCTGCCGGCGCTGACCAGCGCCTTGCTGTGGCCCACCGTGATGGTCTCCCTGCGCCGCTTCACGCAGCTTTGAAGTCGGGCTGCGCTTCTGCGCCCCTGACTGCGTTGCGAAGCGGCCGTGCCATCCTCATTTACTCCCAGTAAACTCCGGTGGCCCGGCCACTTCGCGCCTTGCCAGACACGCAGAATCACAACCCTCTCAATTGTGGCCATGTCTTGCCTGACACGACGCAGCACCGTCCTCTTGCCGTGATGGCGGTTTTTGTAGGAGCGGCTTCAGCCGCGAACCAGCTGGTCAAGTTCGCGGCTGAAGCCGCTCCTACGGATTATCGGAATGACTTCGCTTTATCTTGCCTCCACCTCTCCCCGCCGCCGCGAACTGCTGCAGCAGCTCGGGCTTTCCTTTTCTGTTTTGAAAATTGACGTGGATGAAACACGGCTGGCCGGAGAAACGCCGGAGCAGTATGTGCAGCGTTTGGCCGGGGAAAAGGCGAGGGCGGGGCTGGCCTTGTGCGCGCCGGGCAGCGTGGTGATTGCAGCAGATACCACGGTGGCGCTGGGGGAGATGGAACTGGGCAAACCGGGTTCGGAGGCGGAGGCGCTGGCGATGTGGGCGCAGTTGTCCGGACGCGAGCATCGGGTTCTGACGGGTGTGGCGGTAGCGCGTGGCAATGAAGTTGCCGCTCAGGTAGTGGCTCAAGTAGTGACAACAGCCGTGCATTTCCGCGACATTGCCGAGGCCGAGATGCGTGCCTACTGGGCCTCGGGCGAACCGGCGGATAAAGCCGGCGGCTATGCCATACAGGGGCGCGGTGCGGTGTTTGTCACCGGCATCAAGGGCAGCTACAGCAATGTGGTGGGCTTGCCGCTGGCGGAAACGGCGGCGCTGCTGGCGCCATTCGGAATTTCTGTCTGGAACTGACGCATGTCTGAAGAAATCCTGATCAATGTCACGCCCATGGAATGCCGTGTGGCGCTGGTGGAAAACGGCATCGTGCAGGAGCTCTACGTGGAGCGCACGGCACGCCGTGGCATGGTGGGCAATATCTACAAGGGGCGGGTGGTGCGCGTGCTGCCCGGCATGCAGGCCGCGTTTGTGGAAGTGGGTCATTCGCGCACGGCCTTCATCCATGCCAACGATATTGTCTGGCCGAAAGTGGCAGGTGAGCGTGAACGCCCGCCGACGATTTCCGAACTGCTGCACGAAGGCCAGTCTGTCGTCGTGCAGGTGATGAAGGACATGATGGGCAGCAAGGGTGCCCGTCTTTCCACCGATCTTTCCATTCCCTCGCGCTATCTCGTGTACATGCCGCACGGGGAGCATATCGGCGTGTCGCAGCGCATAGAGGACGAGGCCGAGCGCGAACGCCTGAAACACCTCATACGCCAGTTGCAGGGTGAAAGTCCGGAAACCTCGGCCGGTGGTTTCATCGTACGCACGGTGGCCGAAGGCGTGAGCGAAAACGAGTTGCGCCGCGACATGGCCTTCCTCGTGAAGCTCTGGCGCTGGATACAGGACCGTTGCCGGAGTGCGGATACCCCGGCGCTGATTTATGAGGAGCTGCCGCTTTTCCTGCGCACCATACGCGACCTCGTGAGTGTGAACAGCCAGAAAGTGCTGATCGATTCGCGCGAGACCTTTGCCAAGGTGGAGGAGTTCGTGCGCGATTTCGTGCCGGCCCTGGCCGAGCAGATCGAGCATTATCCCGGCGAGCGCCCCCTCTTCGATCTCTACAATATCGAGGATGACCTGCAAAAGGCGCTGCAGCGCAAGGTGCTGCTGAAATCCGGTGGCTATCTCATCATCGACCAGACCGAGGCCATGACCACGGTGGACGTGAATACCGGTTCCTATGTCGGCACGCGCACCCTGGAAGACACGGTGTTCAAGACCAACCTCGAGGCTACGCATGCGATTGCGCGCCAGCTGCGCCTGCGCAATCTCGGCGGCATCATCATCCTCGACTTCATCGACATGGAAGAGGCCGAGCACAAGCAGCAGGTGCTGCGCGCCCTGGAAAAGATGCTGGTGCGCGATCATGCCAAGACCAAGATCACCCAGGTCTCGGAGCTTGGCCTGGTGGAAATGACGCGCAAGCGCACGCGTGAGTCGCTGGAACACCTGCTCTGTGAAACCTGCTCGGAATGCGAAGGCCGCGGCACGGTGAAAACGGCAGAAACCGTCTGTTATGAAATCTTCCGCGAAATCCTGCGCGAGGCCCGCGCCTACGATGCCGCCAACGGCTATCGCGTGGTGGCGAGCCAGAAAGTGATAGACCGCCTGCTGGGCGAGGAGTCGGCGGCGGTGGCCGACCTGGAGCTGTTCATCGGCAAGCCCATCAAGTTTTCCGTGGAAGCACTTTATCCGCAGGAGCAATACGACATCGTTCTCCTGTAATGCCCTGATGTGCGAATTCATTCGCACATCAGGGGTAGGTTTGTGCGGATGAATTCGCACCTACAGGCCCGCGTCATCCCCGCGCCAGCGGGAGTGACGTGGCAACGCCGGTGCCGCCGTCCTCACAAAAAGACACGCTTCATGGCCCGGCGGGCGTTGGCTTTTTGCCCCTACTGTTCAAGAATCCCCGGCACCAACAACAAAGCCGCCACAGGCTCCCTGTGCAACGGCTCCTATCATTAGATTCCCGTAAAAGTCCTGACCGAATCCCGCATGAACTGGCAAACCTTACGACTGCGCGTGCTCTGGTGCTGGCATCAGCTGCTGACGCTGGCGCTCGTCGTGCTGGTGCTGGTGGCGGTCGTGGTGGGCGTGGGCCGGCAGTTCCTGCCGGAACTGGACCGTTACCGGCCGCGTGCGGAAGCCGGGCTGTCGGCGCGCATGGGCCTGCCGGTGCGCCTGGCCGGGCTGCAGGGTTCCTGGGAAGGCATGGGGCTCAAGCTGCAACTGCATGACCTGCAACTGCGCGATCCGGCGGCGCCCGATGTCGTCCTGCTGAGCGTTCCCGAGGTGGAGCTGCGGCCGGAGCTGTGGCAGAGCCTGCGCCATCTCGAGCCGCGCGTGGACGTACGCCTGTCCGGCCTCGACATCCACCTCGACCAGCAGGAAGACGGCAGCATCAAGCTGCGCGAGCTGGCCGGTCTTGCCGGCAGCAATCCCGAAAGCGCCGAGCAGGCCCTGCATTTTGCCCTGCGCCAGCCGGCACTGGCGGTGAGCCGCAGCCGTGTCGGCCTGGCACTCAGGGGCAAGCCGGCGCTGGCTTTTTCCGACATCGACCTGGTCAACCTCAACCAGGGTGACCGCCACCAGCTGGCCGGCCACCTCAGCCTGGCCGGCAGCTCCGAAACCCTGGGGCTGCAACTGGAACTCACCGGTGACCCGCTGCACTGGCAGCACAGCGACCTGCGTGTCTGGCTGCACCTGCCGGTGGTGGCACTGGAGCGCTGGCTGTCGCTGCCCGCGCTTGCCGATACCACCGCCTTGAATGCCCCGACGGCGGATACCCGGACGCCAGACCCAGCCATGCAGGCCGATACCCGTGGCCTGCGCACGCTGACCGGCGGGGGTGACTACTGGCTGCATTTCCGGCAAGGCCGGCTGGCTTCGGTGCAGGGTCGTCTCGACTGGCGTGACGTGGTGCTGGATGACGGCCAGCGCCACCACCATCTGCAAAATTTCAAGGGCGACCTGGCTTGGTCGCAGGCCGGTGGCGGTTGGCAGCTGGCAGCCGGCAACCTCAGTGGACAACTGGACAAGGAAGCCTGGCCGGTGGCGCAACTGGCCCTGCGCGGCCAGCGGGGGCAGGTGGAACTGGCCGCCTCCCGCCTTGATCTCGGCCCGGCCCTGCGTCTTGCTGCCGGCTTGGGCATGCCGGAAAAATTCGGCACCTGGTTGCAGGCAGCGGCCCCGCAAGGCCGGCTGCCTTCTCTGCGTGCCGCCCTGCAGCAGGATGCGCAAGGGCACTGGCAGCCGCAGTGGCTGGATGCGCGCGTGGATGCCTTGCAGGCCCGTGCCACCCGTGATTATCCCGGCGTGCGCGGGCTGTCGGGCTGGCTGCGCTGGTCGCCCGGGCAGGCCTGGCTGGGCTTGGACAGCCGCGATGCCGAGCTGGACCTGGCGCAGTTCTTCCACGAACGCATGAGCCTGCAGCGCCTGCAGGGAAACCTGCATCTGCAGCAGCAGGACGGCGTCTGGCGGCTGGATTCGGACCAGTGGCAAGTCCGCAATGCCGATGCCCGCGGCCATGCACTGTTCCGGCTGACGGTGCCGGCGGCCGACCCGGGTGCCGCCCGGCTGTCCCTGCTGGCCGGCCTGCAGGATGCCCGCGCCGCCAGCGCCTGGCGCTACGTGCCGTGGACGGTGGCCAGCGATGACACCCTGCGCTGGCTGCAGCACAGCATCCAGGGTGGCCAGGTGAGCCGGGGTGATTTCCTCTACGACGGGCCGGTGCACCAGCGTGACGACCTGGAGCCGCACCGCCTGCAGATGCGCTTTGTGCTGCACGACGGCCGCCTGGACTACGACAGCCACTGGCCGGAGCTGCGGCAACTGGATGCCGAGCTCAGCATCGACGGCCACCGCCTTGCCGTGGCCGGCAAGGCGCGGCAGGTGCTGGATGGCAGCAGCGCCAGCCATGTGCTGGCGACGATTGAGGACCTGCACCAGCCCGTGCTGCAGATAGAAGGCGATGTCAGCAGCAATGGGGCCGACCTCATGCGCCTCTTCCGGGAAAGCGCGCTGCGCCAGCATGCGGCCGGCCTGGTGGAGGCGCTGGACGTGCAGGGTCCGCTGCAGGGCCGCTTGCAACTGGCCATTCCCCTGGAGGGGGGCGAGCCCGATGTGGAGGTGCAGGCGCAACTGGCCGGCAACCGCCTGCTGCTGCGCCAGGCCGACCTGGAAGTGGGCAATGTGGAAGGCAGCCTGCGCTACAGCAGTGAGGACGGACTCAGCGCCAGTGGCCTCAAGGCGCGCCTGCTGGAGGCACCGGTGAACGTGGACATCGGCAGCCAGATGCGGCGCGGCCAGCTGGCCGCCGTCAACGTGGCAGTGGATGGCCAGGCCGACGTGCCCGCCCTGCGCCGCTGGCTGGGCAGCAACCTGCTGGACACGGCCGGCGGCACTTTCGTCTACCAGGCCCGCGTCACCGTACCCACCGATGCCTCGCCGCTGCGCCTGCAGCTCAACTCCTCGCTGGCGGGCCTGCGCCTGGACCTGCCTGCCCCCCTGGGCAAGAACGCGGCCGACATTGTTCCCCTGCAATACCAGTCGGCGCTGGGCAAGGGCGAGCAGATGGCGCGCCTGCAATACGGCCCGCATCTGGCCGCCGGCCTGGTCTGGAACGGCAGCCGCCTGGACCGTGCCCTGTTCCGGCTGTCCGGCAGCACACCGGCCTGGCCACAGAATCCCGGCATAGAAGTGGAAGGCAGCCTGGCCCGGTTGGACCTGGGCAACTGGGTGCCCTGGCTGCAGCGTTTCAACCGCAGCCCGGTGACCACGGCCGCTGCCCGTGGCGAGGCGCCACTGCCGGCGCTGACCCGCCTCAACCTGCAGGTGCGCGAACTGCAGGCGCAGGGCCTGCGCTTGCAGAATGCCCAGATCGGCATGACGCGTGACGGCGATGCCTGGAAAGTGACGCTGGACAGTGATGCCGCTTCCGGCCAGTTGCTGCTGCCCGATGCCCCGGCGGCCGATGTCCGGCTCAGCTTCAGCCGCCTGCAATGGCCCTTCCCGGGCATGGCGCCGGCCGGCGCCAGGGCCGAGGCGGGCCCCTCGCCCGAGACGGTGGGCAGCAATCTGCTGGTCACCCTGGGCAGCCGGCCCTTGCTGGTCAGTGGCGAGGACCTGAAGCTCGGCAACTGGCCCGGCCTCGGCCCGGTGGCGATCAATGCCCGCCTGCTGCCCAGCCCCTATGGCCTGCGCGTGGAGGACATCGCTTTCGGCAGCCATGTCCTGGATTTCAAGGGCCGCCTGGACTGGCAGTGGCGCGGTGGCATGCGTACCCGTCTGCGTGGCACGGCCAGCAGCGGTGACGTGGCCGGCCTGCTGGCAGCAGCAGGCTATGCGCCCAGCCTGGTCAGCCCGCATGCCCGTGCCGAACTTGACCTGGCCTGGCCGGGCAATCCGGAGCAGCCGCTGCTGGCCGCGCTGGACGGCAGCCTGGCGCTGGAAGTGGAGCAGGGCCGTCTGCTCACTGTCAGCAATACCACCAGCGCCAGCCGCGTCTTTGGCTGGTTCGACCTCGACAACATCAAGCGCCGCTTCAAGGGGGATTTCTCCGATGTGCTGCGGCGCGGCCTGTCCTTCGACAAGGCCAGCCTGCAAGGCCCCCTGCAGGCCGGCGTGATGACGCAGGCGGACTTCCTCGTGGACGGCCCCACGCTGAAGGCGGAAGGCCATGGCCGCCTCGACCTCGCGCAACAGCAGATGGACCAGCAGTTCACGGTCACGGTGCCGGTGTCCAGCGCCGTGCCGGTCGCCGCCGTGGTGATGGCAGGCCCGCTGATCGGCGGGGCGGTGGCGGCCGCGCAGATGGCGTTTGAAAACCAGATCGACAAGGTCACCCAGCTCCGCTACCACGTCAGTGGCGACTGGGAAAATCCCCGGGTGGAGCGTCTCAACATGAAAATCCTGCAGGGCAAGGGCAGCGGTGGTGTCAACGGCGGCCTGCAACCGGTGGCCGGTGCGCGGACGGGAAGGCCATGACAGCCACGACGGCAATGCAGATGGCCGTGCTGCAGATGTGCTCGGGCGCCGATCCCGAGCGCAACTGGCGGGAGGCCGAAGCCGGCCTGCGCCAGGCAGCGGGGCAGGGCGCGCGCCTGGCTGTCCTGCCGGAGAATTTTGCCGTCTTTGATGTGGCGCAGTACCGCGCGCTGGCAGAGCGGCTGCCGGAATGGCTGCAGCACCTCGGCCAACTGGCCCGCGAACTGGAACTCTGGATCGTGGCGGGCACCTTGCCGGCCCCTGTGCGTCCTGACGGCAGCCGCCTTGCCGACGGCCGCGTGCGCACGGCCAGCCATGTCATTTCGGCCGGGGGCGAAGTGGTGGCGCGCTACGACAAGATCCATCTCTTCGACGTGGACGTGGCTGATGCCCAGGGCAGTTACCGGGAATCCGCCACCTTCGAGCCCGGCAGCGAGCCGGTCTGCGTCGACACTCCCGTGGGCCGCCTCGGCCTCACCGTCTGCTACGACCTGCGCTTTCCCGAACTGTTCCGCCGCCTCGTCGATGACGGCGCCGACCTCATCAGCGTGCCTGCCGCGTTCACGCATGTGACCGGCGAGGCACACTGGCAGGTGCTGCTGCGCGCGCGCGCCATCGAAAACCAGGTCTATGTGCTGGGCGCCGCGCAAGGCGGCGTGCATTCCGCCACCCGCCGCACTTTCGGCCACAGCCAGATCATCGACCCCTGGGGCCGCGTGCTGGCCGAGCAGGAAGCGGACGGCCCGGGTGTCATCACTGCCAGCCGCGATGCCAGCGAGCAATTGGCGCTGCAAAAACGCATGCCGGTGCGCAGTCACAGACGAATTCGCTGACAAGGCCGCTGCTTTGCGCTAAAACCTCCTTTTGCCGCCGCAGGGATGTTTCGAGGGTTTTCATGAGCGAGCGTCTGGCCGATCACCTGAGCCTGATTCCGATTTTCTCCGCCTTGCAGAACGAAGAACTGCAGACCATCGAGAAATACATGTTCTTCAACAAGGTCGAGCCCGGCGAATACGTCTTCCGCGAGGGTGAGAAGGGCGATTACGTCTGCTTCGTGGCCTCCGGCGCGCTGGATGTGATCAAGCTCAACCAGCATGCCCAGCCGGTGGTCATCACCACCCTCGCCAAGGGCGGTTCCATCGGCGAAATGGCGCTTATCGACAAGCTCACCCGCTCCGCCAGCGTGCGTGCCGTTGCTCCCTCCAGCCTCATCGTCCTCACCCGCAAGGGCTTTGACCTCATCCTCAAGCTGCACCCGGAAATCGGCATCAAGATCCTCAAGGGCGTGGCCTCGCTGCTCTCCATCAACCTGCGCAAGACCTCTGACAAGCTCGCTGAATTCATGCCGCCGCTGGCTTGACCTTCCTACCCCGTAGGAGCGGCTTCAGCCGCGAACCTGTCCCGGAGGGTTCGCGGCTGAAGCCGCTCCTACGTGTTTTCTTTTTCCATGTCTCCCCGGCCAATCGTTTGCCTCCTGTTTGCGGTAAAACAGCGGGCAATCCGCAGGAGCGCCCGCCATGAAAAAACTTCCCCGCGACAACAACAATGACTACACCCGCGAAATGGCCTCGGCCCGCCGCGAGGTGGTGAGTACCGAAACCGGTGCCGCGCTCAGCCACACCGGCAGCTATTCCTTTGATCCTGCGGTGCTGCCCGGCAATATCGAATCCTTTGCCGGCGTCGCACAGATTCCCATGGGTTTTGCCGGCCCCCTGCTCGTCAATGGCGAGCATGCCAAGGGCGAATTCTATGTGCCCATGGCCACTACCGAAGGCACGCTGCTGGCCAGCTATAACCGCGGCATGCGCCTCACCCGCGAGGCGGGCGGCATCACCACCACGGTGATAGACGATGCCATGCAGCGCGCACCCATCTTCGTGTTTGAAAACGCCCGGCAGGCACGCGATTTCGGGCAATGGGTAGAGGCGAATTTCACTGGCATCAAGGCGGCGGCTGAAACCACAACGCGTTCAGGAAAACTGTTGCGCATCGAGCAATATGCCGCCGGCAAGATGCGCTGGCTGCGTTTCTGTTTCAGCACGGGTGATGCGGCGGGCCAGAACATGGTGTCCAAGGCCACGCGCGAAGGCTGCATGTGGATACTGGCGCAGCAGCCAGCAGGTCTTGAGCATTTCTCGCTGGCAGCAAATTTCGATACCGACAAGAAACACTCCTTCGTGAATGCCCTGCATACACGCGGCAAGCGCGTGGTGGCGGAAATCACCCTGCCGGCCGCCATGCTGAAGGATGTGATGCACACCTCCGGCGAAGCCCTGTTCAAGCAGCGCCAGCTTTCAAACATGGGCGCGATGATGGCCGGTTCCGTGAATAACGGCGCGCATTTCGCCAATGGCATCACTGCCATCTTCATTGCCTGCGGCCAGGATGTCGCCAATGTGGCGGAATCCTCCGCCGGTTTCGTGCACGGCGAGCTGAAAGCCAATGGCGATTATTATTTTTCCGTCACCATCCCGGCACTTATCGTGGCCACCTACGGTGGCGGTACCGGCCTGCCCTCGCAGAAAGAGTGCCTGGAGGTGATGGGCTGCTATGGCGCTGGCAAGGTCAACAAGCTGGCGGAAATCGTCGCCGCCACCGTGCTTTGCGGCGAGCTTTCACTGTCCTCCGCCATCGTTTCGGATCAATGGGTGTCCAGCCATGACAAGCATGGCCGCAACCGCCCCTGATCAAGCACTCTCCCCTTTCCGTAGGAGCGGCTTCAGCCGCGAA
>JASLCO010000106.1 GCA_030146505.1 Moraxellaceae bacterium | reverse complement strand
CCCCGTTTACGGGGAGAGGGGGGACACTAACCAGTTGATGTTTCCATGCTCCTCATCCACAACACCGAATCCAAAAAGAAAGAAACCCTCCAGCCCCTCCATGCCGGTGAAGTGCGCATGTATGTCTGCGGCATGACGGTCTACGACTACTGCCATATCGGCCATGCCCGTGTGCTGGTGTCTTTCGACGTGGTGACGCGCTGGCTGCGACAGTCGGGCTACAAGGTCAGCTATGTCCGCAACATCACCGACATCGACGACAAGATCATCAAGCGTGCCAACGAGAATGGAGAGGATTTCCACGTCCTCACTGAACGTTTCATCGCGGCCATGAACGAAGATGCCGATGCCCTGGGCGTGATTCGTCCTGATACCGAGCCCAAGGCCACGGAATTCGTGCCGCAGATCATCGCCATGGTGGAGCGGCTGATTGCCAATGGGCATGCCTATCCGGCCAGCAATGGCGATGTCTATTACGATGTTTCTTCCTTCCCGAAATACGGCCGCCTTTCCAGGCGTAATCTGGCAGACCTGCAGGCGGGTGCCCGTGTCGAGATTGATGAAATCAAGACCGATCCGCTGGATTTTGTGCTCTGGAAAGCTGCCAAGCCGGGTGAGCCATCCTGGCATTCGCCCTGGGGCAAGGGGCGTCCGGGCTGGCATATCGAATGCTCGGCCATGAGCACCTGCTGCCTCGGCAATCATTTTGATATTCACGGCGGCGGTGGCGATCTGCAGTTCCCGCATCACGAGAACGAGATTGCGCAGAGCGAAGGTGCCACCGGTGAGAAGTATGTGAACACCTGGATGCATGTGGGTTTTGTGCAGGTGAATGACGAGAAGATGTCCAAGTCTTTGGGAAACTTCTTCACCATTCGCGATGTGCTCAAGCACTATGCCCCGGAAGTGCTGCGCTACTTCATCATCGCCAGTCATTATCGCAGTCCGCTGAACTACTCCTCCGAAGCGCTGGACAATGCCAAGGCTTCGCTGGACCGCTTCTATACGGCGCTGGCTGGTCATGATCTGGCAGCTGCCAGTGAGCCGGCCAATGCCGCCGAGTTCGAGGCCCGTTTCACGTCGGCCATGGATGATGATTTCAATACACCGGAAGCTGTGGCGATATTGTTTGAGCTGGTGCGGGAAATGAATCGTGCCGACAAGGCCGGCAACCGTGCCGAGGCTGCGCAGTATGGCGTGTTGCTCAAACGACTGGGAGGCGTGCTGGGCCTGCTGCAACAGGATCCGGATGCTTTCCGTCAGGGGGGGGCGGGTGATGCGGATCAGCTGGCTGAAATCGAAGCAGCCATCGCTGAAATTACTGAAGCGCGCAAGGCCAAGGATTTTGCCCGGTCCGATACCCTGCGCGATGCGCTCAGGGAAAAGGGTGTGGTGGTGGAATTCACCCGTGAAGGCATCAAGTGGCGTAAAGCCGATTGATCATTTTTCCCGGCCTCTGTAGGAGCGGCTTTAGTCGCGAACATAAAAAAAACCGCGCTAGGCGCGGTTTTTTTTATGACAGGATTTTTCCTTGTAATGGTTCGCGGCTAAAGCCGCTCCTACGGGTTTTCTACTGGTCCGCCAGTGTAACGGCACGTGCTTTTGCAGCAAGCTGCTGTTCCGGGCTTAGTGTCAGCAGGCGGCGGTGTGGCTTGCCGTCCTGGAACCAGATCAGCTCGCCGCATTCAAACGGTGTCCAGCTTTCATCATCGGTCAACGGTTCGGTGGCGATCACAGCCACGCGGTCGCCGGGCCTGGTGTGCTGGGAGAAATCGATATCCATGTCGGTATCGACGAGGTGCGCTTTCCGGAAAGGATATTCGCGCACCACATACTGCAGGCGCGTGGTGGCATAGGCGAAGAGGGCCTGGCCATTGGAGAGCAGGAAGTTGAAGGTGCCGTGCTGGTGCACAGGCACCACGAAGCGGGCGAGGGCTTCGAAGATGTCGTCCAGTGCGGGGGCCTTGTTGCCGAAATGGGCGCGCAGTTGCTCCAGCAGGTCGCAGAAAGCCTGCTCGCTGTCGGTGGAGCCCACCGGCTGGTAAATACGGTTGAGTTCCGGTGTGTAATCGGTGAGATGGCCGTTGTGCGCGAATATCCAGTGCCGGCCCCAGAGCTCGCGCATGAAGGGATGGCAATTCTCCAGCCGGCTCGTGCCGAAGGTGGCCTTGCGGATGTGCGCGATGACATTGCGTGACTTGATGGGGTAATGCTTCACCAGTTGCGCCAGTGCCGAGGTGGCGGCGGATTCGTGGTCGATGAAGAGTCGGCAGGCCTTGTCCTCGAAGAAGGCAATGCCCCAGCCGTCCGCATGCTGGCCGGTTTCACCGCCGCGCGCGGCAAAGCCCGAGAAGGAAAAGGTGATGTCGGTAGGGGTGGCGCAGTTCATGCCCAACAACTGGCACATCGCGGTCTCGGGTTCGGGGCTGGGAATGCAGGGTCTGGAAGTCGCAAGCATACCTGCAACAGGGGTGTTTTTGTCAGCAGGCCGGCTTTCCCCTTATGATGCCGGTCCCGGTGCTTGTGCACTTTCGTCCGGCGTCTTGATGGACATTCTCATAATCCTGCTGCTGATCCTGCTCAATGGCCTTTTTGCCATGTCGGA
Source organism: Moraxellaceae bacterium (assembly GCA_030146505.1). GTDB lineage: Bacteria > Pseudomonadota > Gammaproteobacteria > Pseudomonadales > Moraxellaceae > UBA2031. The sequence continues at coordinate 2,179 of JASLCO010000106.1, read as the reverse complement.
AATCGCCATCGTGTCTTCGCGCCGCGTGCGCCTGCAACAACTGGCCGATGACGGCGATCTGGGGGCCAAGGCGGCCTTGGCCATTTCCGAACATCCCACGCGCTTTCTGTCCTCGGTGCAGATAGGCATTACCCTGATCGGCATCCTGAGCGGTGCTTTTGGTGAAGCGGCCATTACCCAGCGCCTGATTCCGGTGTTTGAGGGCATGCCCTTGCTGGCCCCTTATGCCAAGCCGCTGGCCACGGCCTGCATGGTGGTGGCCATCACTTATTTCTCGCTGATCCTGGGTGAACTCGTGCCCAAGCGCATGGGCATGCAGGCGCCGGAACGCATTGCGCGTTTCGTGGCACCGCTGATGCGTGGCGTGGCGTGGATTGCCAAGCCGCTGGTCAGCCTGCTTACTGTTTCCACCGATTTCATCCTGCGCCTGCTCGGCATGCATCAGCGTACCGAAGCACCAGTGACGGAAGAGGAAATCCGCGTGCTGGTGGCAGAGGGGACGGAGGCGGGTGTTTTCGACAAGTCCGAGCAGGACATGATCGAAAACGTGCTGCGTCTGGAAGACTGGCAACTGGCGCAGATCATGACGCCGCGTGCTGATCTGCAATGCCTTGACCTGCAGGACAGCGTCGAAGAACAGACGGCGCTCCTGTTGTCCGCACGCCACAGCTTCATCCCCGTGTGTCGCGGCGGCATGACGGATGTGGTGGGCGTGGTACCGCAATATGAGCTGGTTGCGCAGATGTTGCGGGGCGAACCGCTGGATATCCAGGCGGCGATGCATGAGCCTGTTTTCGTGCCACTGTCCATTTCGCCGCTGTCGTTGTTGGAAACCTTCAAGCGCCGGCGCGAGTATATTGCGCTGGTGGTGGATGAATATGGCAGCGTGCAGGGGCTGGTGACGCTGCATGATGTGATGGGCCCGCTGGTGGGCGAACTGGAAGCGGCCGATGAAAGCCTGGTGGATGATCCGGACATCGTGCAGCGTGAGGACGGTTCATGGTTGCTCGACGGTGCCTTGCCCATGGAGCGTTTCCGCCTGCTTTTGCCGGATGAAACGGAGGCCCTGGAAGAGGGGGGGCGTGATTACCAGACACTGGCCGGTTTCATCCTTTTCCATCTGGGCCATGTACCCGAGACCGGCGAGCATTTCGAGTGGAGCGGGCTGCGTATAGAAATCGTGGATATGGACCGCCGTCGTATCGACAAGCTGCTGGTGAAAAAACTGGAATCGGATGTTTATGTGGATGCGTGATTTTTTACTACCGTGATAGCTTCGTAGGAGTGGCTTTGGCCACGAACCTAAAGCAAAGCCATAAAAAGCCCGCCAATTTGCGGGCTTTTTTCATTCGCGGCTCAAGCCGCTCCTACTAAAGAAACAGCATCAGCCTATCAGCTTCTCGCCGGCTTCCACGGTTTGCGTCATCAGTGTGGCGATGGTCATGGGGCCGACGCCACCGGGCACGGGAGTCCAGGCGGCAGCACGATCTTTGACCGCGGAAAGCTGGATATCGCCCACGCCACCGGGGTGGTAGCCGGCATCCACGACAACAGCGCCGTCCTTGATCCATTCACCCTTGATGAATTCGGGCTTGCCCACGGCGCCGATGACGATATCGGCCTGGCGTATGAAGTCCGGCAGGTTCTGCGTGCGCGAATGGCAGATGGTCACGGTGCAGTCGGCGCCCAGCAGCATGAGGGCCATGGGCTTGCCGAGTATGGGGCTGCGGCCCACGACTACGGCATGCTTGCCGGCCAGGGGAATGTTGTAGGACTTGAGGATGGTCATGATGCCTGCCGGGGTAGCGGAACCATAGGCCGCTTCGCCCATGCTCATGCGGCCGAAGCCCAGGCAGGTCACGCCGTCCACGTCCTTTTCCAGGGCGATGGCATCAAAGCAGGCACGCTCGTCGATCTGTGGTGGCACCGGGTGCTGCAGCAGGATGCCGTGCACATCGGGATTCGCGTTCAGCTTTTCTATTTCAGCCAGCAGTTCTTCTGTCGTGGTGGTGGCCGGCAGTTCGACCTTGAGCGAGTTCATGCCGACGCGGGCGCAGGCATTGCCTTTCATTTTCACATAAGTGGCCGAGGCCGGATCGGCGCCCACCAGGATGGTGGCGAGTATGGGCGTGCGGCCGCTGCGGGCCTTGAGGGTGGCCACGCGGGTGGCCAGTTCGGC
>JASLCO010000133.1 GCA_030146505.1 Moraxellaceae bacterium | reverse complement strand
CCACAACACCTCATAGATCACCAGGCTGTCCTGCTTGCCTTTCACCTGGGTGGTGTCAAAGAGACGGGTGCGGGCGGCCATGGCTTCGGGCAGGGCACCCACGGTTTCGCGAGTGGTGATGATCTGGCCGGCGCGGGCGATGGCACTCATGCGTGCCGCCACGTTCACGGCATCGCCGAAGACATCCCCGTCTTCCAGGATGACCGGCCCCCATTGCAGGCCCATGCGCATCTGCAGCTTCACGGCGCTGGTGGTGTCGGCCACGAGTTCTTCCTGCATGCGGATGGCGGCGCTGGTGGCGTGCTCGGCAGTGGGGAAGCGGACCAGGATTTCATCGCCAATGGTTTTCACCAGCACGCCGGAATAGCGTTGGGCGACTGCAGTCATGCGTTCCAGCAGCTGGCTGATGGCCTCGCGGGCAGCCCGGTCGCCGATCTTTTCATAGAGCCGGGTGCTGCCCGCCACATCGGCGAACAGGATGGCGTGGAATTGCTGGGTGGCAGTGGTCATGGCCGCAAATGCTCCCTACAGCGCCTGCATGCGCTGCATCTGCTCACTGAGCTGTTGTATGGCCTGACGGCCCTCAGTCAGCTTTTCCTTTTCCTTGGCAACAACATCGGCCGGGGCGCGAGCCACGAAGGATTCATTACCGAGCTTGCTTTCCAGGCGCTGCACTTCCTTGTCGAGCTTGTCCAGTTCGCGAGCCAGGCGATCCACTTCTGCCTGAATATCCACCAAGCCTTTCAGCGGGACGAGGATGGTCATGTCGGCCACCAGTGCCGTGGCGGCGACCGGAGCTTCTTCACCCTCTGGCAGCCAGCTCAGGTTTTCCAGACGTGCCAACGAACGCAGGAAGCCTTCAAAACGGCTGATGCGTTCGCGATCTTCGCGACTGCCATTCTGCAGCAGCACGGTGATGGGCTTGCCGGGGCCTACACTTAACTGATCGCGGATATTGCGCAGGGCAGACACGACTTCCTTGATCCACTCCACATCGCTTTCGGCGGCACGATCAATGCGCGTGGTATCCGGCGTCGGGTATTTTTCCATCATGATGCTGGCACCGGCCTTGCCGGCGAGAGGCTTGGCGCGTTGCCAGATGGCTTCAGTGATGAAGGGCATGATGGGGTGGGTGAGGCGCAGGATGGCCTCCAGCACACGCACCAGAGTACGGCGGGTGCCGCGCTTGGCATCGGTGCTGGCATCGTCATTATTCAGGACGGGTTTGGTCAGCTCCAGATACCAGTCGCAGTACTCGTTCCACACGAATTTGTAGATGGCTTGTGCGGCGTGATCGAAGCGGAAGTTGTCCAGGGCATCAATCACTTCCTGCTCGGTTTCCTGCAGGCGCGAGATGATCCAGCGATCCACCACGGAAAGCTCCACGGCGCCGCCGGCCAAGCCCACGTCCTGGCCTTCGCAATTGGTGATCACATAGCGGCTGGCATTCCACAGCTTGTTGCAGAAATTGCGGTAGCCCTCGACGCGGTTCATGTCGAATTTGATGTCGCGGCCGGTGGAAGCAAGAGCAGCGAAAGTGAAGCGCAGGGCATCGGTGCCGTAGGACTTGATGCCTTCCGGAAACTCCTTGCGTGTGGCCTTTTCGATTTTCTGCGCCATCTGCGGCTGCATGAGGCCGCTGGTGCGTTTGGCCAGCAGCTCGTCCAGCGTAATGCCGTCGATGATGTCCAGCGGGTCCAGAACATTGCCCTTGGACTTGGACATCTTCTGTCCTTCCGCGTCGCGCACGAGGCCGTGTACATACACGGTCTTGAACGGCACTTCGGCGCGGCCTGTTTCATCCTTGTTGAAGTGCATGGTCATCATGATCATGCGCGCCACCCAGAAGAAAATGATGTCGAAGCCGGTTACCAGCACATCGGTGGGGTGGAAGGTTTGCAGCTCGGGTGTGTTTTCCGGCCAGCCCAAGGTGGAGAAAGTCCAGAGGCCGGAAGAGAACCAGGTGTCGAGCACGTCATCGTCCTGACGCAGCTTCACGCCGGCATCCAGTTTGTAGCGCGTGCGCACCTCGATTTCGGTGCGGCCGACAAACACCTTGCCGGATTCGTCATACCAGGCCGGAATGCGATGGCCCCACCAGAGCTGGCGCGAGATGCACCAGTCCTGGATGTCGCGCATCCAGGCAAAATACATGTTCTGGTATTGCTCGGGCACGAACTTGATACGGCCATCTTCCACGGCACGTATCGCCGGCTGTGCCAGCTGTTCCGTCTTCACATACCACTGATCGGTGAGCCAAGGCTCGATCACGATATTGGAGCGGTCGCCACGCGGCACTTTCAGGGTGTGTGGATCGATTTTTTCCAGCCAGCCTTCGCTTTCAGCCTGCGCCACGATTTTCTTGCGTGCCACGATACGGTCGAGGCCAGCGTAATCAGCGGGAGCAGCTTCATCGGCGCCGACTTCATTGGCATAGCTCAGTGTGTCGAAGCTGGTTTTTACATGCGCATCGCGGTCGAAAATATTGATCAGCGGCAGGTTGTGGCGCTTGCCCACTTCATAGTCGTTGAAATCGTGTGCTGGAGTGATTTTCACTACGCCGGTACCGAATTCCTTGTCGACATAAGAATCTGCAATCACAGGAACGAGACGGCCGGTGACCGGCAGTTTCACTTTCTTGCCGATATATTTCTGGTAACGCTCGTCATCCGGATTCACGGCAACCGCGGTATCACCCAGCAAGGTTTCCGGGCGCGTTGTTGCAACAACAAGCTCACCGGAACCGTCCGCCAACTGGTAGCGGAAATGCCACATCGAGCCTTTTTCTTCTTCGCTCAGCACTTCCAGATCGGAAATGGCGGTGTGCAGTTTCGGGTCCCAGTTCACGAGACGCTTGCCGCGATAAATCAGGCCGTCATCGTAAAGACGCACAAACGCTTCTTTCACGGCATTGGACAAGCCTTCGTCCATGGTGAAGCGTTCGCGCGACCAGTCCACGGAGGAACCGAGACGGCGGATCTGGCCGGTGATGGTGCCGCCGGATTTTTCCTTCCACTCCCAGACTTTATCCAGGAATTTTTCGCGGCCGAGATCATGACGCGTAACGTTTTCTGCCGCGAGCTGGCGCTCCACCACCATCTGCGTGGCGATACCGGCATGGTCAGTGCCCGGCTGCCACAGGGTGTTGCGGCCCTGCATGCGGCGATAGCGGATGAGGGTGTCCATGATGGTGTTGTTGAAGCCATGGCCCATATGCAGGGAGCCGGTGACATTGGGCGGCGGAATCATGATGCAGTAGGGGTCGCCCTTGCCGCCCGGCTTGAAGTAGCCGGCCTTCTCCCAGGTTTCGTACCACTGGCTTTCGATATCGGCGGGATTGAAGGTGGATTCCATGCTCATGAACAACAGACTCGGTAATGCGGGAGGGAAAAAGAGCGGGCGATTATATCGGGGCCGGCCTGAAAATGCCCGGCACCCTGACCGGATGGCGGTGCTCAGAGCCTGTTCACGATCTCTGGACTCGTTGGTTTTGAGAAGCAAAAACCCTTGAAAACGTCGTCCCGGCGCAGGCCGGGATCCATAAAGCATT
>JASLCO010000093.1 GCA_030146505.1 Moraxellaceae bacterium | reverse complement strand
CGGTTCAGCCAGGCCCGGCGCAGTGAGGCCACGGCATTGAAGGAAGAATCACCCTGGAAATCCGAATACAGGTTGAGACCGAAGCGCAGGAAGTCGCGGCCGTTTTTTTCCTGCGGATTGACCAGGATGTCGGCATTGCCCTGGCCGTCATTGACGATGTCGTAGCTGATGCTGGAAAAATCGCCGCGAGCATAAACGCGGTCGATATTCTTGTGCAGGGCCGCCATGTTGAAGGGCTCGCCCGTCTTGATGTTGAGCAGGTCCTGCATCACTTCCGGATTCACCCATTTCATGTCGGCCATGTTCACCGAGCGCACCACGGGCAGGGGGTTTTTCCGTGCTTCGATGCCAGCCTTCCAGGCGGCATAGTCATTTTCACTGACGGCAAAGCTGGCCAGTTCACCGGCATGGTCGGCCACGGCCTCTTCGCCGATACGGATCAGGTCTTTCACTTTTTCAAAATCGGCCGAGCTGTATTTTTCCAGCGCGGGCACGATCAGAACGTCCTGGCTGGTGAGGCCCTGCAGCTCCTCGTTCATGTTGCGCTGCATGCTGATGTTGATGGTCTGCTCGGCGATGGAGAGAAAAGAGGTGAGGTCCTCTGCCTGCAGGCCGGGCGTGGAAACATTCACGGCAATGACGCGCGAGCCCGGCCCGCACAGTTCACGCCCCACCGACACCGGCAGGTTGCGCGACAGGCCGCCGTCCACCAGCAGATGCCCCTTGTAGGAAATGGGCGGGAAAACACCTGGTACCGTCATGCTCGCACGCATGGCTTCAGCCACGGTGCCGTCGTTGATGATGACGGCCTGGCCATCGACGATATCGGTACCAACGGCGCGATACGGTACGGGCAGGTCGTCAAAATTGTGGCTGGATTCGGCCCCCGTCAGCTCACGGAAAAACAGCCCGATTTTCTGTACACCCACGAAATTGCGCGGCGTCTTGAGCTTGAAGTTGTCCAGCGTCAGCGCGAAATCGAAATAGGGCAGGTAATCTTCATACTTGCGGAAATAGGGGATGTCGGAGCGCACTGGCTTGTCGGAAAAGATGGCGCGCCAGTCGGCTTCGACCACTTTCTTTTCCGCACTGGCTGTGGAAATGCCGGTGGCGAAGCTGCCACCGGCAATGGCGCCCATGCTGGTGCCGACAATGCAGTCATAAGGCACGCGCATTTTTTCCAGTGCCTTGAACACCCCGACATGCGCCAGGCCTCGCGCCCCGCCACCAGAGAGCACCAGCGCCGTCCGGGGGCGGTTTGCCGGGGCAGGCGACACACTGCCCTGGGGCGATACCGTATCGCCCCGGGCAAGGGCAGAGATACCGGCCAGCCCCAGCATGGCCGCCATGAACAGGTGTCTTCTGGCGCGCCGCAGTGCCCCGGTCAGCATGGTCAACATGAGTTCCTTTCCCTGCCATCAAGGGCGCTGTTCAGGGGATCATGGATACAGCCATCCCCGACCACTTTTTCAAACCGCTTCCAGTGCTTCGGCCAGCCGGCCGACCGCGATCACTTCAAGCCCGTCAATCACCTGCTTGGGTGCATTTCCACGCGGCACGATGGCGCGCCTGAAACCATGCTTGGCCGCTTCCTTCAGGCGCTCCTGGCCATTGGGTACGGGCCGGATTTCCCCGGACAGGCCGACTTCGCCAAACACCACGAGATCAGAAGGCAGCGACTGCCCGCGCAGGCTGGAAGTCACCGCCAGCAGCAGCGCCAGGTCGGAACCGGTTTCCAGCACCTTCACACCGCCCACCACGTTCACGAACACATCCTGCCCCACCGTGGCGATATTGCCGTGGCGATGCAGGACGGCGAGCAGCATGGCCAGCCGGTTCTGGTCCAGTCCCACGGCCACGCGGCGCGGATTGCCATAGGACTCGTCCACCAGCGCCTGCACTTCCACCAGCAAGGGACGGCTGCCATCACGCGTGACCATGACAATGGAACCGGGAATGGGCTCGCTGTGACGGGAGAGGAAAATCGCAGACGGATTGCTGACTTCGCGCAGGCCGCGATCCGTCATGGCAAACACACCCAGCTCGTTGACGGCGCCAAAACGGTTTTTCACGGCGCGTATGATCCGATAACGGGAATCCGCCTCGCCCTCGAAATAAAGCACACAGTCCACCATGTGCTCGAGCACGCGCGGGCCTGCCAGTGCGCCCTCCTTGGTGACATGGCCGACCAGGAAAAGGGCGCACCCCGATTGCTTGGCATAGCGCGTGAGCAGTGCCGCCGATTCGCGTATCTGCGATACGCCACCCGGTGCCGACTGCAGTGCCTCGGTGTAGATGGTCTGTATGGAGTCCACCACCAGCACGCGCGGCTTCTGCTCGCGCGCCGTGGCGATGATGGTTTCCACCGAGGTTTCAGCCATGAGCCGCAAGCGGTCCACCGGCAGTTCCAGGCGGCGTGCGCGCATGGCCACCTGCCCCGGCGATTCTTCGCCCGTGACATAAAGCGCGGGCAGGCTTTGCGCCAGATGCGTGAGTGTCTGCAGCAGGATGGTGGATTTGCCGATGCCGGGATCACCACCGATCAGCACCACGGAGCCGGCAACCAGTCCGCCGCCCAGCACGCGGTCCAGCTCGGACAGTCCGCTGGGAATGCGCTCCTCGGCATCGGTGGTAACGTCGGAGAGCAGCGTCACCTTGGCGGCCGTGCCGGCATAGCCGCCGGCGCGTCCCGGCTTTGCCACTTCGCGCACGATTTCGGTCAGCGTATTCCAGGCACCGCAGTCACCGCACTGGCCACCCCATTTGGAGAATTCCGCACCACAGGCCGTGCAGGCATAAACGCTTTTGGTCTTGCTCATCGAAATGAAAATCCACCACAGGGAATGCCGGGATTGTAGGCGGGAGTGGTGCAAAAACAACTCACGGAGGTGTACCCGGCTCTCCTTCCATTTCGGGGAAAATGGCTTGCTTCAGGGGATTTGGCCACGATGCGGACTTGAACAGAAACAGCCCTCGGAATCACGGGGCATCGGCCTTCGCCCCGCAGGAAACATTCCCGGGGAGCACCGGAGCCACAGCAAACCAGCATAGAGAACCCGGAAATATAAACCCAATAAAAACCCCGCCGGGTGGCGGGGTCGGGTCTGTGGGTGTACGCAGACCATTGCGCGGCTCTCACCGCTCCATCACTCGCTTGGGCTCCTGTCTCAGAGCGGTTGCGGGCGAATTCAGAGGTGTCGCGGGCGAAACTCGGCTTTGCTGGCCAGCACGTCGGCGCCTATGGAGTCTTCGGCCTCGAACAGGG
>JASLCO010000091.1 GCA_030146505.1 Moraxellaceae bacterium | reverse complement strand
CAGCAGGAAGCCGCGCTGTTCCGCCGCCGCGCCACCGTCGCTGCCGGTTTCGTCCTCTTCATGTTCGTGGTCCTGCTCGGGCGCTACTACTACCTGCAGGTCATCGAGTACGAAACCTATTCCACGCTGTCGGAAAACAACCGCGTGCACCTGGAGGCGATTTCGCCGCCGCGCGGCTTCATCTTCGACCGCAAGGGCGTGCTGCTGGCCGACAACCAGCCCACCTTCACGCTCACCGTCAACCGCCAGCAGGTCAGCAATATCGACGAAACCATCCAGCGCCTCACACCGGTGCTGCAGCTCTCGCCGGATGACGTGAAGCGTTTCTACACACGCCTGCGCGTGGCGCGGAAATTCGAGGAAGTGCCGGTCAAGCTGCGCCTGACGGAAGATGACATCGCGCGCTTCTCCGAAGTGAAATACGAAATGAACGGCGTGAACGTGAACGTGGAACTGTCACGCCACTATCCCTATGGCGATCTGTTTGCCCACGCCATCGGCTACGTCTCGCGCATTTCCGAAAAGGAAGAAGCGGAACTGGACCCGGTGGAATATGCCGGCACCAACCTCATCGGCAAGATAGGCATAGAGAAATATTACGAGAACCTCCTGCACGGCAAGGTCGGCTACCAGCATGTGGAAACCAATGCCCACGGCCGCCTCATCCGCGTGCTGAAACGCACGCCGCCGGTACGCGGCAACGACCTCACCCTGCACCTGGATTACCAGTTGCAGAAAATCGCGCATGACCAGCTCAATGGCCGCCGCGGCGCCGTGGTCGCCATCGACCCCGACACCGGTGGCGTGCTGGCCTTCGTCAGCAACCCGAGCTTCGATCCCAATCCCTTCGTGGGCGGCATTCCCTACAAGCTCTACGCGGAATACCGCGACCACATCGACAAACCTCTCTACAACCGCGCACTGCAGGGCATTTATCCGCCCGGCTCCACCATCAAACCTTTTGAAGGCATGGGTGGCCTGCATTACGGCCTGGTCGACTGGAACTTCCATATTTCCGACCCGGGCTTCTTCTCGCTGCCGGGCGACTCCCACCAGTTCCGTGACTGGAAAAAAACCGGTCATGGCATCGTCGACCTGCACAAGGCCGTGGTGCAGTCCTGCGACACCTATTTCTACCAGCTGGCCGACCGCATGGGCGTGGACCGTTTCCACGACTGGATGCAGGAATTCGGCTTCGGTGAAAAAACCGGTGTCGACCTCGTCAATGAAGCACGCGGCTCCCTGCCTTCCACGCAGTGGAAAAAAGACAAGCTGAAAGCGCCCTGGTATCGCGGCGAAATGATGTCGGTCGGCATCGGGCAGGGCTATTTCACCGCCACACCGCTGCAGCTGGCCATGGCCACCGCCATCGTCGCCAATGGCGGCCACCACATCCGCCCGCACCTGCTCAACACCACCACCGGCCCGAAAAAATACGATGTCGGCAACCGTCCCGACTCCGTGATTCCCTTTGCCGGCAAGCCCGAAGACTGGGACCTCATGAAAACCGCCATGCGCGACGTGGTACACGGTGACGGCGGCACGGCACGCGGCGTGGGTTATGGCGTCAAGGGCTATGAAATAGCCGGCAAGACCGGTACCGCGCAGGTGAAGGGCATCAAGCAGGGTGAACGCTACAACGAAGCCACCGTGGGCGAGCGTTTCCTCGACCATGCCTGGTTCATCGGCTTTGCACCGGTGGACCATCCGAAAATTGCCGTGGCCGTGCTGGTGGAAAACGGCAAGCACGGCGGCAGCACCTCGGCACCGATTGCACGCGCCCTTTTCGATTACGAAATCCGGGGCATCATTCCCGAACCTCCCAAGACCACCGGCGCCGGAGCAGATGACGAATGAGCACGCAAGACCGCTTCCTCCGCCACAGCCCGCGTGACGGCACCCAGTTCAAGCGCAAGTTCGATCCCTGGCGCCTGCTGCACCTGGACCCGGTATTGCTGCTGGTGCTGCTGCTCACCTGCGCCGTGGGCCTGTTCGAGTTGTATTCCGCCTCCGGCCGCCATCTCGACATGACGCTGAAGCAGATCATGAGCTTCGGCATCGGCCTCGGCACGCTGTTCGTGCTGGCGCAGATTCCGCCGCGCACCTACCAGACGCTGTCGCCGTGGTTCTTCGGCCTTGGCGTGATGCTGCTGCTGGCCGTGATGCTGTTCGGCGACGTGCGCATGGGGGCGCAGCGCTGGCTCTCCATTCCCGGTGTGGGCAGCGTGCAACCTTCGGAATTCATGAAGCTGGCCATGCCCATGATGCTGGCCTGGTTCCTGGCCGGACGCGTGCTGCCTCCCTCCTTCGTGGTGGTGCTGACCTCGCTGGCGCTGATCGGCGTGCCGGCGGCGCTGATCGCCGAACAGCCCGACCTCGGCACCGCCATCCTCGTTTCCGCCAGTGGGCTCTTCGTGCTTTTCCTCTCCGGCCTGCCCTGGTGGATGATAGGCAGCTTCGTGGCACTGCTGGGCGCGCTCATTCCCGTGGCCTGGGGCTTCCTGCACGACTACCAGCGCCAGCGCGTGCTCACGCTGATCGATCCGGAATCCGATCCCCTGGGCACGGGCTGGAACATCATCCAGTCGAAAACCGCCATCGGCTCAGGCGGCATCATCGGCAAGGGCTGGCTGCACGGCTCGCAATCCCATCTGGAATTCCTGCCGGAAGGCCACACCGATTTCATCATCGCGGCCTATTCGGAGGAATTCGGCCTCATCGGCGTGCTGATCCTGCTCACGCTCTACCTCGTCATCATCGGCCGTGGCCTCTATATCTCTTCCACCGCGCAGGACAGCTATTCGCGCCTGCTCGCCGGCGCCATCACGCTGTCGTTTTTTGTCTACGTCACCGTCAACGCCGGCATGGTGAGCGGCATCCTGCCGGTGGTGGGCGTGCCCCTGCCCTTCGTGAGCTACGGCGGCACCGCCATCATCACGCTGATGTCCGGCTTCGGCGTGCTCATGTCCATACAGACGCACAAGAAACTCATAGGCTAGGGCCAATCCCCTCTTCCCTCGCAGGCACTGCTCCCGAGGGCAGAAGGGCCTGATGCACATGCCGCAAAGAAAGGAATTGCCATGATGAAATCCCTGAGCTGTCTCCTCTTCGGCCTTGCCTGCATGAACGCACCGGCAGTGCATGCTGCCGGCGATTTCCTGCGCTACGAGGAATTCGAAGCCGTGGCCGCGCAACTGGAAAAGGAGCAGGTGTACGCCCCCGGCGAGCTGCAGGCCCTGTTTGCCAATGTGGCGCGCGACGACAGCACGCTGAAAGCCATCGCCCGTCCTGCCGAAGCCACCAAGGAATGGAAGGATTACCGGCCCAATTTCCTGAATCCCGACCGCGTGCAGAAAGGGCTGGATTTCTGGCAGCAATATGCCGACGTGCTGGCACGCGCAGAAAAGACGTATGGCGTGCCTCCGGAAATGATCGTCGCCATCATCGGCGTGGAAACCAAATACGGCGGCAACAAGGGCCGGAGCCGCGTGCTGGATGCACTGGCGACGCTGGGCTTCGACTATCCGCCGCGCGCGCCCTTTTTCCGCAAGGAGCTGCGGGAGTTCCTCATTCTCGCCAGGGAAAACGGGCTGGACCCACTGGCCACCTACGGTTCCTATGCCGGCGCCATGGGCTTCCCGCAATTCATGCCTTCAAGCTGGCGCACGCTGGCCGTGGACTTTGACGGTGATGGCAAGCGCGATCTCATCAACAATCCGGTGGATGCCATAGGCTCCGTGGCCAACTACTTCAAGGCCAATGGCTGGAAGACCGGCGAGGTCGTGGCCACGCGCGCGCGCATCATCAACCAGGACTACGACGGCATCATCAACATCAAGGACCTGAAAACCGACAGCACTCTGGGCGAGATTGCCAGGAAGGGCCTGATCCCGCGTGAAAGCGGCAGCTATCTGGCCGTCATGCCCGCCACCGCCATACGTCTGCAGGGCGACAACGGCGGCGAATTCTGGCTGGCCTTCAACAATTTCTACGTCATCACCAAATACAACCGCAGCATTCTCTATGCCATGGCCGCTTTCCAGCTCAGCCAGGAACTGAAAGCCGCGCGCATCGCCCAGCTGCAGTCAGGTGCCGTTCCCCTGCAATGACCCCTGCAGGTGCGAATTCATTCGTACAAAGACCACCGCGTGCGAATGAATTCGCACCTACAAAAAGGATGCTTGCGGGATGAAAAGCGTGAACAAACGCATGGGATCGGTACTGGCCTCTCTGCTTTTCCTTGCTGCCTGCAGCTCGGCACCACCGAAAAAGACCAACCCCATCACGCGCCTGCCGCCGCAGACAAAACCCGTGCCCCAGAATCCGGCCGACATGCCGGCCTTCGGCAGTGACGAGTTCAATCGCATCAGGGACGCCTACCCGGATGCCCCGCCCGATGTGAGCCAGGTGCCGGATGCCGAACCCGTGGACGAGCCCTTGTCAAAATACGGCAACAAGAGCCCCTACACCGTACTGGGCGAAACCTACAAGATCATGCCCACCGCCAAGGGCTTCACGCAGACTGGCAAAGCCTCCTGGTACGGCACCAAATTCCACGGCCTGCGTACCTCCAGCGGCGAAAAATACGATATGTACAAAATGACGGCCGCGCATCGCAACCTGCCGCTGCCCACCTATGTGCGCGTCACCAATCTCGCCAATGACAAAAGCGTGATCGTGAAAGTGAATGATCGCGGCCCCTTCCATTCCGAACGCATCATGGATTTGTCCTATGCCGCCGCCGCACGACTGGACTATCTCAAGAGCGGCACGGCCACCGTGCGCATAGAGGCCATAGATCCCGACGAATTCCAGCGCAGGCTGGGCAAGAATGGAAAACCCGAAGAGCCGGCCAAGCCCGACATGGCCAGCAGCGACCCGCAGTTCTATGTGCAGATAGGTGCCTTCGGTGTGATCGGCAATGCCACCGCCCTGCAGGCACGCATTCTCGATCTCGTATACGCGCCGGTGCAGATCGCGCAGGGCGACGGCGTGCACCGTGTGCAGGTCGGCCCCTTCTTCACCCGCGAAGATGCCGACAAAGTCGCCGCCATACTGCGCGACCGCGACCTCGGCACACCTCTCGTCATCAAGCGCTGAGCGCAAAAAAAGGCCGCGCAAGCGCGGCCAGTCTCAGGGACAGAATCTGCGTCAGGCCAGCACGCTGATCCGGTCACCCCTGACCTGAACGGCATAGACCGGCAATTGCACTGCCTCGTCCTCAAGGCACTGTCCGGTAGCCAGATCGAAATGTTGCTTGTAGAGCGGAGAGGCCACCACCTTGCAGCCATTGAGATCACCGGTGAGGCCGCGTGAAATCACATTGGCGCCGGAAAACGGATCGTAATTTCCGATGGCATAAATAGCGTCGTTGCGCAGGCGGAACAAGGCCACCTGCTGGCCATTGACCAGCGCCGCCACGCCCACGCCAGCCTGTAGTTCCGAAAGCCGGCAAACATCAACAGCCCGCATCATTTCGGCAAGATTGCTTTTTGCATTCATGGCATTTCTCCTTTGTCGGATATCCTGGCTCACATGGCCAGCAATTCGATACGACCCTGCTTTTCCGCCGGCGTGGCCGGACGGGCCTGGCCACGCTCCTGCACGAAAACCACGTTGTCATCGGTCTTGTCGCTGTTCACGAAATGACGGAAGCGCTTCAGCTTTTCCGGATCATTGACCGTGGTCTTCCACTCGCACTGGTAGGTGCTGACCACATGGGCCATGTCAGCCTCCAGCTCAGCGGCAATCCCCAGGGAATCATTGATGACCACGTCCTTCAGGTAATCCAGGCCGCCTTCCATATTGTCGCGCCAGACGCTGGTGCGCTGCAGGCGGTCAGCCGTGCGCACATAGAACATGAGGAAACGGTCCACGTAACGAACCAGCGTTTCGGTATCGATATCACCGGCCAGCAATTCGGCATGACGCGGCTTCATGCCGCCGTTGCCACAAACATAAAGATTCCAGCCTTTTTCGGTGGCGATCACGCCCACATCCTTGCCCTGGGCTTCCGCACACTCACGCGTGCACCCCGAAACCGCGAACTTGATCTTGTGCGGCGAGCGCAGGCCCTTGTAGCGGTTCTCCAGATCGATGGCGAGACCAACGGAATCCTGCACGCCGTAACGGCACCATGTAGAACCCACGCAGGATTTCACCGTACGCAGGGACTTGCCGTAGGCATGACCGGTTTCAAAGCCGGCATCGATCAGCTCGCGCCAGATTTCCGGCAGCTCGTGCAGCTGGGCGCCGAACAAATCGACACGCTGGCCACCGGTGATCTTGGTGTAAAGGCCGTATTTCCTGGCCACAGTGCCGACGGCAATCAGGCCTTCGGGGGTGACTTCACCACCTGCCATGCGCGGAACGACGGAGTAGGTGCCGTCCTTCTGCATATTGGCCATGAAGTAATCATTGGTGTCCTGCAAGCCAGCATGCTCGTTCTTGAGGATGTAGTCATTCCAGGTGGAGGCCAGGATGGAGCCAACGGTGGGCTTGCAGATATCGCAACCATCGCCCTTGCCGTGTCTGGCAATCATGTCATCGAAGGAACGGATATTGCCCACCTTGATGAGGTGGAACATTTCCTGGCGCGAGTAGGGGAAGTGCTCGCAAAGATCCTTTTTCACTTCCACGCCGCGCTTTTTCAGCTCGGCATTCAGCACCTGGCCAACCAGCGCCGAGCATCCGCCGCAGCTTGTGGCTGCCTTGGTGCAGGACTTCATTTCGCCAAGCTCGGTCACGCCGCTGTCGATGGCGGCACAGATATCGGCTTTGCTGACGTTATTGCAGGAACAGATCTGCGCTGTCATGGGCAGGGCATCTGCGCCTATGCCGACTGCAGCAGAACCGTCACGCGAAGGCAGGATGAGCGCATCGGGATGTTCCGGCAGCTCCATCCTGTTGAGCATGAACTGCAGGAGCGTGCCATAGGCATCGACATCGCCCACCATGACCGCGCCCAGCAGATGCTTGCCATCATTGGAGACGACGATCTTCTTGTAGATCTCGTTTTTCTCGTCGATATAGAAATAGCTCTGCGCACCGGGGGTGGAACCCATGGCATCGCCTATGGAGCCCACATCCACGCCCATCAGTTTCAGCTTGGTGGACATGTCGGCGCCCTTGAATTCACTGGCACCGCTCACCGTGATGTGATCGGCCGCCACACGGGCCATGTCATAGCCGGGCGCGACCAGGCCATAAATGCGGCCGCTCCAGAGCGCGACTTCACCGATGGCGTAAATATCGGCATCGGAAGTCTGGCAGTTGTTGTTCACCACGATGCCGCCGCGCTGGCCCATTTCCAGACCGGCCTGACGGCCCAGCTCGTCACGCGGACGAATACCGGCGGAGAAAAGGATCAGGTCGGTTTCCAGCTTGTTGCCACAGGCGAAATTCATGACATGGCGATGGGTTTCGCCATCCACGATTTCCTTGGTGTTCTTTTCAGTGTGCACCTTCACGCCCAGGGCTTCGATCTTGCGACGCAGTACCTTGGCGCCGCCATCATCCAGCTGCACCGCCATCAGACGCGGGGCGAATTCCACCACATGGGTTTCGAGGCCGAGATCACGCAGGGCCTTGGCAGCTTCCAGACCGAGCAGGCCACCACCGACCACCACGCCAACCCTGGATTTGGCAGCACCGGCCTTGATGGCTTCCAGGTCTTCTATGGTGCGGTAGACGAGGCATTCTTCGCGGTCATGGCCGGGCACCGGCGGCACGAAGGGGAAGGAACCGGTGGCCAGCACCAGCTTGTCATAGGCAATGGTTTCTCCGGCGGCGGTGGTGACAGTCTTGGCGGCCTTGTCGATGGCAGTGGCTTTGGTATTGAGATGGATGGCGATATTTTTTTCGTTGAAGAAATCGCCCTGCACGAGAGAAAGATCTTCGGCAGTCTTGCCGGAGAAATAGGCAGAGAGGTAGACGCGGTCGTAGGCCGCACGCGGTTCTTCGCAGAGCACGACGATTTCAAACACATCGTGGCCACCGCGGTCTGCCATGGCTTCCAGGAATTTGTGGCCGACCATGCCATTGCCGACAACGACGATGCGGGACTTTTTCCGTGAAATACCCGGTACTGCTGCGCTCATATCCACCTCCGCTTCTGCCAATCCTGCACACGAATTGCGTTTCATGACCTACATAAAAATCCGCTTCAGGCTTGCCCCAGGCCCCGCAAACTGCCTGCCACATGCCGAAGCCGGCATTGTCAGGCAAAGTTTTTTTCCACCACCTTCGCTTCGCCTTCTCCTCCTGTCGCCAGCGCACAGCTGGCCAGAATCTGTTTCAGCTCGGGCTGGCAGGAGCCGCAATTCGTACCCGCCTTGAGACAGCTTCCGATGGCGGCCACC
>JASLCO010000132.1 GCA_030146505.1 Moraxellaceae bacterium | reverse complement strand
CCGGATAAATCATGGCGCCCTGGATTTTCTTCTGCGTGTCGTAACGCGACTCGGTGTAATCGGCAAGCTGGTTGAGCACAAGGTCCAGATGCCCGGACTTTTCCCCCGCCGCCACCGTGGCGCGATACAGCTCGGGAAAGGCCTGCGGGAATTCACTCATGGACTGGGCCAGCGTATAGCCTTCGATGACGCGGGCACGCACGGCCAGCAACAGGCTCTGCAGCCCCGGGCGCTCGGTCTGGCGGGACACGGCGCGCATGCACTCTTCCACCGGAATGCCGGCCTGGATCAGCGTGGCCAGCTGGCGCGTGATCAGCGCCAGCTCATAGGCGCTCATGCCACCGCCGCTGAAAAGCCCGAAACGGCGCTGGCCCTGCTTGTGTTCACCGGCAGCCGGCTCTACCGATACCGGCAGCCAGCCTTTGTCGCGCAACTGCTGGCGCACCTGGCGCGCGCTGTCGGCCTCCAGCACGCCTTTTTGCTTGCGGCCATTGTTGTCGACGGAAACATACTCGAATGCCGGCATCGTTTTTTACTCAGCCTTCACGTGTGACACGCAACACTTCTTCCAGCGTGGTGATGCCGGCTAGGATATTGCGTGCACCGTCCTGCCGTATGCTCGGACCGGAACGGCGCGCATGCGCCTCCAGTTCGTGCTCGCCGGCATTGTTGTGGATCAGGCGCCGCATTTCCTCGTCAATCGCGATCACTTCATAAATGCCGGTACGACCGCGATAACCAAGCTGGTTGCAATGCACGCAGCCACGAGCCTTGTGCAGTACCGGCGGCTGGGCCGGATCAACACCGAGCACGGCGCAGGTCGCCGCATCGGCCGTATAGGGTTCGCGGCATTGCTGGCAAAGCACGCGCACCAAGCGCTGGGCCAGTACGCCCAGCAGGGACGAAGACAGCAGGAAAGGTTCTATGCCCATGTCGTGCAGGCGCGTCACCGCGCCGACGGCTGAATTGGTGTGCAGGGTAGAAAGCACGAGATGACCGGTAAGCGAGGCCTGTACGGCGATTTCCGCCGTTTCCATGTCGCGGATTTCGCCCACCATCACCACGTCGGGGTCCTGGCGCAGGATGGCGCGCAGGCCACGCGCGAACGTCATCTCCACCTTGGTGTTCACCTGCGTCTGGCCTATGCCTTCGAGCTGGTATTCGATGGGATCTTCCACGGTCAGGATGTTGCGCGTCTTGTCATTGAGCTCGGTGAGCGCGGCATACAGCGTGGTGGTCTTGCCGGAGCCGGTGGGGCCGGTCACCAGGATGATGCCGTGTGGCTTGTTGATGAGCTCGCGCAGCACGGCATGGTCGCGTGCCGCCATGCCCAGATGCGACAAATCCAGCCTGCCTGCCTGCTTGTCGAGCAGACGCAGCACGACGCGTTCGCCATTGCTCGACGGCATGGTGGACACACGCACGTCCACCTCGCGCCCGGCCAGGCGCAGGGAAATGCGGCCATCTTGGGGAATGCGTTTTTCAGCGATGTCCAGACGCGCCATCACCTTGATGCGCGACACCAGCAAGGGCGCCAGCTCGCGGCGCGGCTGCACGATCTCGCGCAGCACGCCGTCCACGCGCAGGCGTACGGCCAGCCGCTTTTCATAGGTTTCGATGTGGATGTCGGAAGCGTTTTCGCGAATCGCCTCCGTGAGCAGGGCATTGATGAGGCGGATGATGGGTGCATCGTCTTCCTGCTCCATCAGGTCCTCGGCCTCGGGCACGAGATCGGCCAGGCTGGCCAGGTCCATGTCCCCCCCCAGGCCTTCCACCATCTGCATGGATTCACTGGAGCCGGTCTGGTAGGCGCGTGCCAGCAGATTGCTGAAGACATCCGGCCCCACTTCTTCGCAGGCCAGCGGCATGGCCAGCAGGCGGCGCGTTTCAGCCAGGCTGGAAAGACGTATGCCGGGGCGGTGATAGACACGCGCCAGGCCGCCTTCCACGCGATCAAAAAGCAGGCCGTGGCGCTTGGCAAAGGCATAGGAAAAACGGCGGGCCGGACTGGCTGCATTTTCGCCATTGCTGCGCAGGCTTTCTTCTTGTTCTGGCGTTTCTGTCATGGCATTTCCCCGGAGAGCGACCGAGTCTACTGGAAGGCCGTAGCCCCCTCAACGACAGGTCTGTGTACAAGCATGCACTACGCTTGGCAGCAGCTTGGGCATAATTGCAGCGGTCTTGACCGGGAGCGTACAGGGCATGAGTGACATGCAATACCGCCAGCCTGTCTGGTGGGGAGAATTCGATTTCGAGGCCGGCAGCAGCCGGCAATGGGACATGGCCGGCCTGGAGCTGGCCATTGCCCGCCAGCCACAGGAATGGCACTTCTGGACGCGTCGCACATCGCACGCTTCGGAAGACGACGATGCCTGGCAGCTGCGCGACGGCAATTTCCTCATGGAAACACCGGCCCGTTTCACACGCCATGTCTTCCGGCAGACTGCCAGCCGTCTCTGCCTGCTGCCGTGCATGGCCAACCGTTCCGTGGTGGTGCGCCCGGTCAGTCCGCTGTTCGTGCCAGCCGGACAGGAAACGGTTTTCTACGTGAGCACGCCGCTCTGGGTGGCAGCCTATGCCGAGGGCGTGGTGGCGCCACTGTTCGATATTCCCCTCATCCAGACGCGTGAAACCTGGTTCGGTCCCAATCCGGCCCGAGGCGAGCTCTGCTATGCCACCAAGGTGACCGGCCGTACCACGCTGGCGCAGGTGGCGCCGCGCCCTTTCCGTGCCGTCACGCCAGTGCACATACGCAACCACGGCAGTACCAGCCTGCCCGTGGAACGCATCAATATCCCCGCGCCCTTCCTGCCGGTGCATGCCGCCGAATCCGGCCGCTTATGGACGCCCACGCTGACCGTCACGCGCGACGCCCACTCCCTGCAATTGCGCGTGCACATCGACAAGGGCATTGCCACGGAAGCCGGCCATGTGGTGCTGCTCACGCCGGCACGGCGCGGCGAAGACGAGCACGCCCTGATACGTGTCTTCGACAACTTCTTTGACTGAGCCCGCCACCATGCCAACGCCAAACACTCCGGTCTTCAGCCTCGAACACTTCCTGCAGCCCGAGCGCCTGGGCAATATGATCGCGGCCGCCGTACTGGTCCTGCTGGGCTGGTTTCTCGCCCGCACGCTGGCCGGCCTTTTTGAAAAATCCATGCAGCACCGCCTCAACCAGCATCAACTGCTGGTGCGGCGGCGCCTCATCTATCACGGCATCCTGCTGCTCTTCATCATGGCCGCGCTGCAGGCCGTGGGTCTCAACCTCAGCGTGCTGCTGGGCGCGGCGGGCATTCTTTCCGTGGCCATAGGCTTCGCCTCGCAGACATCCGCCTCCAATCTCATCAGCGGCATTTTCCTCATCGGAGAACGTTCCTTTGCCATCGGCGACACCATCCGCGTAGGGCAAACCGAAGGCGAAGTCATGTCCATAGACCTGCTTTCGGTAAAGCTGCGCACGGCCGACAACCTGTATGTGCGTCTGCCCAATGAACAACTCATCAAGAGCGAGCTCACCAATCTCACGCGGTTTGCCATACGCCGCATCAGCCTGCCGGTCGGCATTGCCTACAAGGAAGACATCAACCGCGTGCGGCACATCCTGTTGCGCGTGGCCAGCGAGCATCCGCTCTGCCTGGATGAACCGGCGCCCATGGTCATCATGCAGGGCTTTGGTGATTCCGCCATCAATCTGGTTTTCCATGCCTGGGGACGCGGCGAAAACTCCGTCAGCCTGCGTGACGAACTGCAGGAGCGCATCAAGGATGCCTTTGATGAAGCCAGCATAGAAATTCCCTTCCCGCAGCTAGCCATCAACGCCAGCAGCAACCCTACGCCCCTCCCCCTGCAAGTGATGCCAGCCGCCGCGAGCAAGGAGCCGCCGGATGCAGCCGCACAATGAAAAAGTCTTCAAGGCTAGGTATCTGTAGGTGCGACTGAATTCGCACCTGTAAAAAAGGCCCTTGCGGGCCTTGAGGATGACTAACTGCTTGTTTGAAGCCTTCATTCCCGGCAAGCGAAAGTAGAAGCTCATTTCTCTCTTGCCGGAAACGGAAACCAGAATCAGTATTTTTCGATCAACTGCACCAGGATGCGCAAATCATTCTCGCTGATGCGCACGATGCGGAAGCCGACACGATACTCGCCCGGGGTTTCCTCGGCCGGACGGCACCAGACGGCCTGCGCATCAAAGCTTAGGGTGTTGGAGCCGGCCAGGGTTTCCGGCAGCACCATGCTGATGGGATAGCGGCTGCCAACAGGCAATTCCTCGCGCGAGGCCAGCTTGAAACCGTCCAGGGAGATATTGGCCAGCCGCCCCAGGTTGAGGCCGGTATTGCGGTCAAAAAGACGCAGCACCGTGCCTATGCGCTTGCGGGTCTGCTTGCGGTTCTTGCGCGCCACCTCTTCGCTCAGGTTCTGCCTGTCTTCGTCGGCGGTACGCAGGGTAATCACCGCGCCGGCGTAATTGCCCTGCGACGGAATGGCGGCGGCCGACACGCGTGCCGGCATCATGCCGTTGCGGGTGCGGACGAAAAAGCCCACGTCGCGCTGGAAGCGCTCATTGCGGCTGGTGGCGCCGTACACCTCGGAGCTGGCCCAAGGGGTCTTCACGCCTTCCGCATTCTGGAACAGCACATCCATAAGGTGCTTGCCCACGGTTTCCTGCGGGTCCAGCGCAAACAGCATCTGCATGGCAGGATTGACGAAGCTGATGTCGCCGGAGGAATCCACTGCCATGACGCCATCGCCCAGGGCGTGCAACAACTGCTCGTTCTGCTGCCTGAGCTGCTGGATCTGCAGCAGCTGTATTTCCAGCTCGCGGCGCTGGCGGTCCAGCTCCAGGAAGACCTTGACCTTGGTGGTGAGCACTTCACGATCTATGGGCTTGGCCAGGTAATCCACCGCGCCTACTTCATAACCACGAAAAAGCTGGCGCTTGTCGCCATTGGCCGTGACGAAAATGATGGGAATGCTCTGTGTTTTCTTGTTGCGGCGCATGAGCTCGGCCACTTCAAAGCCGTTCATGCCCGGCATCTGCACATCCAGCAGCACCAGGGCCACGTCATTGCGCAGCAGCAGCTTCAGGGCGTCATTGCCGTTGTCTGCCTTGAGCAATTGCAGTTCGGGCTGCTCCAGCAGCGATTCCAATGCCACCAGGTTTTCGTTCTTGTCATCAACGATGAGAATGCTCTGCATCATCAGTTTCCATCAAGCAGCCGCAACAGCGCGGGCACAATTTCCGGTGGCGTCAAAACGGCGTCAACCGCACCGGTTGCAATGGCAGCGGCCGGCATTACCGGCGCCTCGGCCGATTCCGGTTGTTGTGCAATGGTGTAGCCTCCCCCGGCTTTTATGACCCTGGTTCCCTCCGCACCATCGTCATTCGCCCCGGTCAGCACGACGCCGATGCAGCGCTGCTGGTAGACACGGGACAGAGATGAAAAAGTCACGTCAATGGATGGCCGTGAAAATTTCACCGGCGCCTCCAGACTGAGACTGAAACTGCCATCCTGCTCCATCAGCAGGTGGTAGTTGGCGGGCGCAATATATACATGAGCCGGCATCATTTTGTCTTTATCCTCGACATCAATTACTGGCAATGTCGTCTGTCGCGACAATATCCGCTGCAGGGCATTTCCTGCATAGGGATGCTGGTGCTGCACTATTACCACGGGAAGCCGCCAGTTTTCCGGCAAACCGGCGACAAGATTGCTCAATACTTCAACGCCGCCCCAGGAAGCGCCCAGCGCCAATACATCGAAGGGCAAGGCTGGCGGTGGAACGGGGCGTTTGCGCGACATGAAACTCAGCCTTCAGCGGGAGGCTCGCCCCCTGCATCCCCCATGGCGCGCATGAAGGCTTCCTTGGACTCCTGGCTCTTGCGCAGTTTTTCTTCAAGGCGGCGCTTCTGCATGTCCAGATCAAGGAAGAAGCGGGCCTTGTGCTGCAGGATTTCCGGATTCAGCGGCTTGAACATGTAGTCGATGGCGCCCACGCCATAGCCCCGTGCCACATACTTGGCTTCCTTGCTGATGGCCGTCACGAAAATGATGGGGACCGTCTTGGTGCGGTTGCTCTTGCGCATAAGTTCGGCCACTTCAAAGCCGTCCATGCCCGGCATCTGCACATCCAGCAGCACCAGGGCCACGTCGTGCTTGAGCAGCAGGGCCAGCGCTTCATTGCCGGAATTGGCCATGAGGAGGTTGCAATCCACATCCTCCAGGATGGCCTCCAGGGCAATCAGGTTTTCCGGGTGGTCATCCACCAGCAGGATGTTCTGTTCTTTACTCACCTTCACACCTCATCCACCCCAAGGGCGGAATGCTTCACTAAACACGTTTGCGATAAATGCGCTGCGCCTTGTCCACCACGTCGAACTGGTCGGCACAGGAGGCGAAACGCAGGCTTTCCTTGTTGCCGAGGCAAAGCGTGCCGCCAATGTCGAGGCTGTCATGGAACAGCGTGAATACCCTGTTCTGCAGCTCCCGGTTGAAATAGATGATCACGTTGCGGCAGAACACCACCTGCATTTCACCAAACACCTGGTCCGTGGCCAGGTCATGGTCGGCAAAGATCACGTTTTTCTTGAGCCGGGGGTCCAGGATCACGTTGTCGTACTTGGCCGTATAGTAGTCAGACAATGAGCCCTTGCCACCCGCACGCAGGTAGTTGTCGGTGTATTTGCGCAGTTCGGCAACGGAATAGATGCCCTTGCGCGCCTTTTCCAGCACTTCCTTGTCGATGTCGGTGGCATAGATCTGGCTGCGGTCGTACAGGCCTTCCTCTTCCAGCAGGATGGCCATGGAATAGATTTCCTCGCCGGTGGCACAGCCGGCATGCCATATCTTGAGGAAAGGATGCGTACGCAACACCGGCACCACCTTTTCCCGGAAAGCCAGATAGAACTCCGGATCGCGGAACATCTCGGTGACGTTGATGGTCAGGCCCGAGAGCAACGCCGAAAAAGCCTCGCCATCATGCAGGATGCGATGGATCAGCTCGCCGATATGCGCATAGCGCGCAATCAGCAGGTGCTGGTCCACTCGCCGGCGCAGGGAAGCGCGGCTGTAGGAACGGAAATCGTAGCCGTAGCGCTGGTAAATCGCCTCCAGCAACAATTGCAGCTCGATGTCGTCCGGACCCGGATCCAGGGGAAGTGCCGCTTCCTGGGCCATCAGCGATGCAACCATACGCGCATCAGCGACTGCAGTTTTTCAATGTCGACCGGTTTGGTGATGTAGTCATTGGCACCGGCCTCCAGGCATTTGGCGCGGTCATCCCGCATGGCCTTGGCGGTCAGCGCTAGGATGGGCAGCTTCTTGAAGCGTTCCTGGGCGCGTATGCGCTGCATGGCTTCGTAGCCGTCCATTTCCGGCATCATGATGTCCATGAGTACGATGTCCATGCCGGGATCACTGTCCAGCGCAGCCAGGCTTTCCAGGCCGTTGTTGGCCACCACGATTTCACAGCCCCATTCTTCCAGGCTGGCGGAAAGTGCATAGATATTGCGCATGTCGTCATCCACCAGCAGCACCTTGCGACCGGTGAAGACATCATCGCGATGGTTGCTGGCCTCGGCACTACGCGGCTTGGTCGGCTCCTTGCTGTCCACCCAGTGCAGGAAGAGCGAGGCTTCGGAGAGCAGGCGCTCGGAGGACTGGTCCGTCTTCAGGATGATGCGGTCGGCGTACTTGCGCAGCCGGGCTTCCTGTTCGCGGGTCAGGTCGCGCGCGGTGTAGACGATGACCGGGATATTCGGATAACTGCTGTCCTCATGGATGGTTTCCAGCAGGGAATAGCCGTCAATGTCCGGCAGCGACAAATCCAGCACGATGCAGTCGAAGCTCTCGCGCTTGAGAGAATCCAGCGCTTCCTGCCCCGTGGTGCAGACGGTGACATCCACCTGCGAATCATCAAACAGGGCATGGATGGCGCTGTGCTGTACAGAGTTGTCTTCCACTACCAGCAGGCGGCGTACGCCGTGCTGGGTGCGCTCCTCGATGCGACCGAAGGCATCCTTGATCTGGTCCAGCGTGGCCGGCTTCTGGTAATAGGCAATGGCGCCCATGCGCAGGGCCTTGGCCGATTCATCGCGGCCGGAGAAACAGTGCACCGGGATATTGCGGGTGACCGGATCATTCTTGAGCTGTTCCAGCACTCCCCAGCCATCAATGCCGGGCAGGCCGATATCCAGGATCACGGCATCCGGCAGAGTCTGCCGCACCATTTCTATGCCGCGCTCGCCATCGTGTGCCACCAGTGAACGGAAGCCGAATTCGCCGGCCAGCTCGGCCAGCACTTCGGAAAAATTCTCGTCGTCTTCGATGATGAGCAGGGTTTTCTGTTCGCCACTGACGCGGGGCATGGCCGCTGCTGCTGCCGCCATGGCGGGGAAAATCGGCGCCATGGCCTCATTGGCGGCGGTCGTACCCTGGTTTTGCGCGCCCACTGGCAAATAAAGCGTGAAGGTACAGCCCTGCCCTTCGCCTTCGCTGAAGAGCTGCACTTCGCCGCCCAGCAGATGCGAGAACTCGCGGGAAATGGTGAGACCAAGGCCGGTACCGCCGTATTTGCGGCTGGTGGTACCGTCGGCCTGCTGGAAAGCTTCAAAAATGAGGTTCTGCTTGTCCTTGGCCACGCCTATGCCGGTATCCGTTACAGCCAGTGCGATGACGGGGCCGTGATCAGACGGGATGCGGTTGAATTTCACGCTATCGGGTGCGGCGGAAATATTGAGCTTCACGCTGCCCTGGTGGGTGAACTTGAAGGCATTGGAGAAGAAGTTGCGCAGCACCTGCTCCAGGCGCTGGCGGTCGGTGTACATCATCGCTGGCGTATCCGGCGCAATGTTCACGGCAAACTCAAGACCGCGATGCTGGGCCACATGCTCGAAATTGCGACGCAGGTGCTCGGCCAGGTCATTGAGGGCCAGCGCTTCGATGACCAGTTCCATCTTGCCCTCCTCGACCTTGGAAATGTCGAGGATGTCATTGATGAGCGACAGCAGGTCGGAACCGGCGGAGTGGATCACCTTGGCATGCTCGATCTGCTTTTCGGTGAGGTTGCCCGGCTTGTTGTCGGCAATGGAGTTGGACAGGATGAGAATGGAATTGAGCGGCGTGCGCAGCTCGTGCGACATGGTGGAAAGGAATTCCGACTTGTACTTGCTGGACATTTCCAGCGCCCGCGTCTTGTCTTCCAGCACCTTCTGCGATTCGTTCAGCGCCTCGTTCTTTTCCAGCAGCTCGTTGCGCTGATCGGCCAGCAGACGCGCCTGCGCCTCCAGCTCCTCGTTGATCACGCGCAGCTCTTCCTGCTGCGCCTGCAGGCTTTCCTCGGAGGCGCGCAGGGCCTGGGCCTGCTCTTCCAGTTCCTCGTTGGCGCGGCGCAACTCTTCCTGCTGTTCCTGCAGGCGCATTTCCGAAGCCGACAGGGCAATGGCCTGGGCCTCCAGGTCATCATTGATGGCCCTCATGTCTTCCTGCTGTCGCTGCAGCAAGGCTGCCTGCTCGGTGGTCTGCTCCAGCATTTCCGAAAGCTGGCGCCGCGAGAGCGAGGAATTCACGGCCACGGCAATGTGCTCGATGGAGAGCTGAAGAATTTCCAGTTCTTCCGGGCCCAGGTCACCCAGGCTGCCGATTTCCAGCATGGCACGCAGCTGGCCTTCGTGCAGGATGGGCGTAACCACGATATGGCGTGGCACGGTTTCGCCCAGGCCCGAGCTCACCACCAGATAATCTTCCGGCACGCGGGCCAGGACGATCTGCTTCTTTTCCAGCGCCGCCTGCCCCACCAGCCCTTCGCCCAGCTTGATGCGGTTGGAAAGGTTCTTGCGGAAGGTGAAGGCATGCGTGCCGGCGAGCACAAGCTCCTCGCCCTGCGGCATGTAGAGCAGACCCACCTGCGCATTCAGTGCCGGCACCAGATAATTCAGGATGTTTTCGGAAAGCTGCTCCATGGTGAGGTCACCACGCATGCGGTTGCCCAGCTCGGCCACCGCTGTCTTGATGCGCTCGGCACGCTTGTCTTCATCAAAGCGGGACTTGAGACGGTCACGCATTTTCTGGATGGACTGCAGCATATGGCCGAGCTCATCCCGCGTGGTGTTGATGATGGAAATGCCCCAGTCACCTTCTGCAATCTTGTTGGCAGCCTCCACGGCGTGATTGAGCGGACCGATGATCATGCGATTGGTGATGAGCAGGCTCATGGCCAGCACCATGACCGCTACCACCGCGCCCAGTACCAGGCCCAGCATCCACACGTCATTGTTGCTCTTGCGGGCATTTTCTATGCGCTCGGCAAAAGTGTCGTAAATCGCTTTCTTGGTGACTTCCAGTTGCTGGTCGAAATCGCGCTGCAGTTGCGACAGGCGCTGCAGGCGGGGCTTGGCCTCATCCACGGAAAGGCCGCCCGCGACCATCTGCCGGGCAAGGTCATCGGCATACTGGTTGTAGGCATGGAAACTGGCGGTGAGCTTTTGCTGCTCCTGCCGCAATGCCGCCGCACCATCAAGGTTTTGGGACAGTTTCTTGTCGATCTCCGCCGCTGATTCCTGCGCTTCGGACAGGAGCAGGTCGTCACGGTCGGCAATCGCCGAGGCATAGCTCTCGCGCAGGCTGGTCACGCCCAGCGAGACGGCATTGATGCGTTGCAGGGCGGGCACATCGCTGATCTGAATCTCCTGCAGGTTGCCGGACACCGTCCGGCCGGCATAAAAGCTGGCGCCGAGATAAAGAAGGAAACCCAGCAGCGCGATCAGGGCAATGCTCAATACCTTGAGGCGTATGGACAGATTGTTGAACCACGACATGCAGAAAACCCCTGCGGAGCACCGCTCCCTGAGCGGTCGTTCCGGTAATGATGTCTTTTTATACAATGGCTTGGATTGGTTTTTTGATCCGGACAATCAAGCTTGCGCGCCCAAGCTACCCGGAAAGCGATAGGCCCTCAAGCCCGCACCGCCATTCAGTTTGCCGCTTATCAGAGAGCGTCTGGCCAGTCAGGAAAGAGGCTGATTATACTGCGCGGCCTTGCCGCCATTGGGGACGCGCTTGTCCCCATACATGCAGGACCACAGAACAATAACCCCGGGGATTTCCATGACCAATCTCAAGCGCGCGGCACTGGCCGCCGTGCTGGCGGGCGTCTGCGCACAGGCAGCCGCTGAAAACATCACGCCCAACCTCAAGTTCAACGGCTTCGGCACCGCCTCTGCCGGCGTTGTCAACAAGGACCAGGGGGGTGAGTACCTGCGTGACACTTATAACGATTACCTTGGCCTCACCGAAGACCCCAATTTCACCCTGGAGTCCGTGCTGGGCCTGCAGTTCGATTATCGCGTGAACGAAAAGACCAATATCGTGGCGCAACTGGTGGCCAAGGGCAGTGACTACTTCAACGTGAACGCCGAGTGGGCCTATATCGCCTACCAGTTCAATGACAATCTGCGTGGCCGTGCCGGCCACCTCGGCATGCCCATCTTCATGTACTCCGACAGTATTTACGTTGGCCAGTCCTATCCCTGGGTGCGCCTGCCCTCCGAGCTCTACCACGCCATTCCGACCACCAGCTTTACGGGCGCTGACCTGCTCTATCGCATGCCGGTGGGTGACAGCTGGAACTTCAATGCCCAGCTTCTGACCGGCTCCTCCAACACGCCGCAGTTCTATACCTCCAATGCCGTGAGCACCAACTTCAGCCTTTCCAACGACAGCCTGTCCCTGCGCGCCAGCTATACGCAGAGCAAGCTGGACAACCCGGCGGCGGACGGTACCCCGCTGGAAGTGGATGGCGAAAAAACCACCTTCCTGAACGCCGGCTTCCTCATGGATGACGGCCAATGGTTCCTCGCCGGTGAATTCGGCCAGCTCAAGATCGACGGCTGGCTGTCTGACTGGAATGCCGGCTATCTCAGCGCCGGTCATTACTTCGGCAAGTGGCTGCCGTACGTGCTGGTATCGACCACGCACACCTTCAATGAGCAGGACTGCATAAAAACAACATTGTGCTCCCCCACCCCATCACCGATTGGCACCATAGATCGACTTGCTTCGAGCTACCTTAACCAGACCACTTATGCCGTTGGTGCCAAATACGCGGTTTCTTCGGGACTCAGCATCAAGAGCCAGATCGACAAGGTTATTCCATCCAATGGCAGCAACGGCTTTGTGGCATATCCGGATATTGATATCACTCCTCTGGATGAATCTGGTGTAGCGCAGAACCCCAACAGCTTCTACGTTTTTACCCTTGCCCTGACAGCAGCCTTCTAAGGAGATGACGATCATGAAACTTGTTCGCAAATCTCTCCTTTGTCTTGCCCTCTGTGCAGGTACCGCTTTTGCCCAGGCCGAACTGGTGGTCGTCACCAACGCCAACAACAGCATGAGCAGCATCCCGCTCAGCCAGTTGAGCCGTATTTTTCTCGGCCAGTCCAGTGCCTATCCGGATGGCAGCACCGCCATCCCATTGGACATCAACGGCGAAACCCGCAACCAGTTCTACCGTGATGTCCTGAAGAAGACCCCGGAGCAAATAGAAAAATACTGGGCGCGCATGATCTTTACCGGCAAGGCCCAGCCCCCGCGCGAGATCAAGCCGTCTGACGTGAAATCGGCCGTGGCTGAAACCCCCGGTGCCATTTCCTATATCGACAGCAGCAAGGTCGACGGCAG
>JASLCO010000068.1 GCA_030146505.1 Moraxellaceae bacterium | reverse complement strand
TTTAACCCGTCATTCCCGCGAAAGCGGGAATCTCATGAATTCAAGCAGGGCTTTAAACACCAAGATTATTCGCTGCGCTTACCCTTCGGGCCAGCGTGCGGCTGTTCAACGCCCTATGGGCTTTTGTCCCGCTTTCGCGGGAATGACGACGTGTTTAGGGAGCCACGTACGTAATTCCCCAAAAAAACAGCCGGGCAAGACAATCAAAAATTGCCGCAAACTCAAATGGCCCCTGCCCTCGCTGGCGGGCCACTGTGGAAGCGCATTTCCACATCGGGTGTTTCTATCAGCTCCCGTTCCTTCTCACGGAAAAAAGCCACGCGCTCCGCAATGGGAGCGCCCGCATATTTTTCCGCCAGCCCCAGGTAGTACTCGAAATGCCGGGCTTCCGAGCGCAGCAGGAAGGTGTAGAAGCGGCCCAGCTCTTCATCCAGGTGCGGCGCCACGGCAGCGAAGCGCTCGCAGGAGCGCGCTTCCACGAAGGCGCCCACGATCATGATGTCCACCAGCCGCTCCGGCTCGCCATGGCGCACATGCTCGCGCAGGCCGTTGGCATAGCGCGCGGCCGACACGGAGCGATAGGGAATGCCGCGCGCACGCATGATCTCCAGTACCTGTTCGTAATGCAGCATTTCCTCGCGCACCAGTTGCGCCAGCAGGGTCTGCAGCTCGCTCTTGTCGTTGTAGCGGAAGAGCAGGTTCATGGCCGTGCCGGCTGCTTTTTTCTCGCAATTGGCGTGATCCTGCAGCAGGAGCGGAATATCGCGCAAAGCGCTCTCCACCCAGCGCTCCGGGGTCGGGCAGGCGAGAAAATCGCGTACGGGCTGGAGAAAATCCACGGCAGGGTCTCGGGTGGGCAGAAGGCGGCCGATTATAGCGGGGCCACGCCGGCCTTCTACACGGCAGCAGACAAATGAAGGCACAGGGAGCCATCCTGCTACAGACAGGTCAAAAATGCCGGTTTGGTTAGGCCGCTGCATCCACTATCCTTGGCGCGCCTTGGAGCCCGCTCATGAGGCCACCGCACAGGACATAAAAACGCATGAACGATACCGCTGCCAGCCGCCCGCCCGCCCCGGACACGCTCACCCGCAAGGACCGCTTCTTTCTCGGCCTCCTGCGCTTCTTCGGCCACCGCTCCCTGGGCTTTCTGCAGAAATTCGGCGCCTTCGCCGGCTGGATGGCCATGCATGTGGTGAGCAACAGCCGCCATCACACCGTGCGCCGCAACCTGGAGCTTTGCTTCCCGGACAAGAGTGAAGACTGGTATCAGGAAACCACGGCGCGCTGCCTGGTCTCCATGAGCCAGACCATGGCCGAATTCACCAAGAGCTGGGGCGAGCCGCCGGAATACAGCATCAGCCAGATACGCAAAGTGCACGGCGAAGACATCTTCCATGAGGCACTGGCCGCCGGCCGCGGCACCATCGGCATCATTCCGCACTACGGTACCTGGGAATTCATGAATGCCTGGGTCAGCCAGCACACGGCACCCATCATCATGTACAAGCCGGCCAAGCAGAAAGGCGTGGACGCTTTCGTGCGCGATGCACGCAGCCGCCTCAATTCCGTGGCCGTGCCCACCGACGACAGCGGCGTGAAGGCCCTGTTCAAGGGTCTGAAGAAAAACGGCTTTTCCGCCATCCTGCCCGACCACATCCCGCATGAAGGCGGCGGCATCTTCGCCCCCTTCTTCGGCATTTCCACCTGGACCGGCGTGATGGTGCCCAAGCTCATCAGCCGCACGCAGTGCAGCGTGATCGTGATGTACTGCCTGCGCCGCCCCGATGCCGACGGCTTTGAAATCCACTTCGAGCGGCCCGACCCGGACATCTGGAACGAAGACCTGGCCATCTCCGCCGCCGCCCTGAACCGCTGCGTGGAAAACGTGATACGCCGCGACCCGGCGCATTACCAGTGGAGCTACAAGCGCTTCAAGAAGAATGAAAGCCTTCCCGATCCGTACTGACAGGCCTCAAACGAAAACGCCGGCAAATGCCGGCGTTTTTCATGCAGCGGAATCATCGTCCACCTGCCCTTTCCCGTGCCGGTACTCGCCCGGCGTAAGGCCGGTATACCCCTTGAAATAGCGGATGAAAGAACGGCTTTCGGTAAAGCCCAGCTTGCGGGCGATGTCCTCCACGGAAAGATGCGCCTGCGCCAGGTATTTGCGCGCCAGTTCGGCGCGCAGGTCATCCAGGATTTGCTGGTAGGACTGGTTTTCGTCAGCCAGCTTGCGGTGCAGGGTACGCACATTCATGCCCATCTGCTCGGCCACGAACTCCTTGCGCGGGGAAGCATCGGCCAGCATGGCGCGCAGCAGCGAGCGTACCTGGTCGGTGAGGGAATATCGGGTCTTGAGCGCCGCCAGCGACACCTGGGCATGGTGCTCCAGCGTGTCGCGCAGGTTCACGTCCGGCTGGCGCAGGGGATATTCGAAAATCTGCGGTGAGCACAACAGGGCCGACATGGGCTGGTTGAAATACACCGGGCAACGGAAAATCTGCTGGTAATGCTTGAGCAGGGAACGGTCGGCGGGCGGATCATGCTCGAAACGCACGGCCAGCGGCACAAGCTCCTCCGCATCGGCCATCCAGCGGGTATAGGCCGTCCACGAGGCCAGCACGTTTTCAATCACGTGCCGGCGGGTTTGCGGATCGCTGAAACGGCAATGCCAGCGCACGACGATGGCGCCCGGCTCATGCTCCAGCGTGGAAGTCCCCATGTCGCCCACCAGCTTTTCATACTGCGGCATGCGCGCCACCGCCTCGGCCAGGGTATTGCTGGTCATGGCGATATAGCCCATGACGCTGTAGGAGCCGGGCTGGATGTAATGGGAAGTCTGCAGGCCGAAGACCGAGTTGTTGCAACGCGGCAGCACCCAGGCCAGCAGGCGCTGCAGCACTTCACAATCCAGGCGGGCATTGTTGTCCTGCAGGAGCTCGGACGAAATGCCGGCCTCGATCAGCATCTTTTCCCGCGACAAGCCACAGGCCTCCGCGCTGCGCAAATACTGCTGCAGGGCAGGCACGGAAATATGGCCAAGATTTTCCGGAGCGGGCTGGGACATGGAAATTTTTTATCCGGGATTGGCAGACCTGGTTCCCCGGGCGCCTGTGCAGGATTCCTGAACCGTTGTTAGCAGTCACCAGAAATCCTGAAAGCGCCACTCCCGGCTGCACGGAAATGACAGTCCTGAAAAAAGGCCGGGGAGCCCAGGGATGGCCATCCCTTTTGTTGTATCGGCAGTTTGCTTTTATACGGGCAGAAGCGGCACCGTCCTGCGGCCAATAGTAGGAAATGGCATTCACCCTGCCAAGACGAGGACAGGCCCGCCAGTGCCAGCCCGCCTTCTGTACATCCGCAGCAGCCGCCATTCGTCAGGGCGCAGACGCAGCCTCTGCCTGCAACTGGTCGCGCATGGTCTGGATACGGCGCAGTTTTTCTTCGCCCTCGGCAAGCTGCTCCGGGCTCAGGCCCTGCGTGCGGGCACGGTCTATGTCTTTTTGCAGGCGCGGAATTTCCGTGTCGGCCGCCTGCACAAAAGCCTTGTGCAGGCGCTGGCTCTGCCGTGACTCGTAACGCTGGTAAGCCTCCGGGTCGGCCAGTTCCTGCGCGGTCGGCATTTCCCGTGGCGCATCACGCTGCAGCGCAGGCTGGCGCGCATCGCCCTGTTCGCGGGCGGCACTCATGCTCTGCGCGGCATCGGCGGTCAGCGCCGGCATTTCAGGCAGTGCCGTATCCGTTGCCGGCAGTGGTGGCGCCACCATCTCCTGCACCGGCAGCCTTGGCGACAGCGGCGTGCTGGCCGCCGTTTTGGCCGCGGATGGTGGCGCAGCCGTCATGCCCTCATCGTGCAAGTACAGGCCAAGCAGCAGCACCGCCACCACCAGCACGGCAGAGAGCAACAACCAATGCCGGGGCTTCACTGCGGTGCTCCCCGGGAAATCGGCGCCAGCCCGGTGTGCAGGCGGATGTCGGCCTGCGTGCGCGTGCGCGCCAGCGTGTCGCTGTATTCCTGCTGAGCCTTCTTGCGTGCAATGTCCTGCGCCGCCACATAGCGCACTTCGGGGCTGTCCTCGGCCTGCCAGCCTTCCACCTTTTCTTCCACCAGCAGGATTTCCCAGGCCGGACTGGAACCGGGTTTGCCGGGGCTGCGGAAAGGCCGTGAAGGCACGCCTTCCTTCTGCACGAAGGTCAGGCTGTCCAGCCAGTCCGGCTTGTCACGATGCAGGATCCAGCCCATGTCCCCGCCCTGTGCGGCATCAGGCGCAGTGGAAAGGGCCGTGGCCAGCGCGGCAAAGGATTCGCCTTTCTGCAGGCGCGCATAGGCGGCATTGGCGGCCTGCTCGTCGGCCACGCGGATATGCCGGGCGCGGACTTTTTCTATGCGCCGGAATTCGTCGCGATGCTTTTCGTAGTAGTCGCGGATTTCCGCCGGCGTGGCAGCCGCCGCCAGTTGCTTGAGATGGTCGTTGTCGTCATGGATGTCACTGCTGACGCCAATCAAGGCCATCCAGCCGTCGCGCAGCAGGCGGTCTTCCACCGCGCGCCGGAAAATCGCGTAATTCCCGCGCCCCAGCCCCGAACGCATTTCGGCCCAGTGCAGCACATAGCGCCGCTCCAGCAGCATGCCGGCCTGCGCCAGCGCAAAACCATTGTCGCGCGCGTGCAACTGGTTGCGACCCTGCACATTCTGGGCATCGTAGACATCCAGCAGGGAAATGCGGCCCGTGCTGGCCGCATCAAGGCGGTAGTTCATCAGCACCACATCGGCGGCCGCCTTGCGACCCTGCTCGTCCAGCGCATATTCCAGCAGCATTTTCGGCTTGGCCCCCAGCACGACATCCCAGTCGGCCGGCGCGGGTTCCCGGCGCGACAGCAGGACACCGTTGAGATTGCCGCCCTTTTCCGCCTTCACCGCCGCATCAAGGCGCGGCCCGTAAGCGGCCAGCAGATCTGAGGCCAGGGATTGCTCGATCTGCACCTCAGGCTTGAAGCCCACCTTGTTGTCTTCCAGCAGCTGGGCCTGGGAATACTGCCCGCGTGCCACCTCCGCCAGAAGGCGGTCATCAATCATGGCCTGCACCACATCCGCACGACTGGCCTTCTTGTCGCTGCGCCGGGCCAGTGTCTGCATGAGGTCAACCACCTTGTCCGGCAAGGGCTCGCCATTGACGGTGGCCGCCACGGCCGGTGCGGTGAGGTCGTGCCGGATGGCAGCCTGCAAGGAGGCTGGCAACAATCCCGCCAGCACCACGGAAAGGGAAAAAAGCAGAAGGGATGGCCGCATGATTTTTCTTGTTCTGTCAGTAGCAGGCCGGCGTGAGGCGGGCCTGCAAAAAAAGGCAAGTGCAGATTCATCCACACACCAGAAAAGCAGATGCCACAAAGCAGATGCGTAATATGCGAATGAATTCGCACCTACTGAAAAAGCGGAACTACATACCTAACAAAGCACTCCCCTTTGAGACGTCGTCATTCCCCAAAAAAGGGAACTATATACATGACGAGCTCAAGGCTCGTCATTCCCGCGAAAGCGGGAATTTCTCTGTTTAAAGCACTGTCAATCATCCTGAGATTCCCGCTTTCGTGGGAATGACGACGTCTCAAAGGGGAGTGCTTTGTTATGTATATAGTTCCCCAAAAAAAGGGGCGTATCGCAGGATACGCCCCAAACTCACGCTCGAACAACAACAGCAAAAGGCAGAGGCAAATGCCCGGTCATGCCCGCTCAGAAACGCTCGGCGGCGCGATTGAGAACCCGCACGGCCATGGCAATGGAACTGGGAATCATCACGCGCGCCACATTCTTGCGGTCATTTTCATCCGTGCTGGAAAGCACGATGCCGCCTTGCGAATAGGAAATCGCACCACCCTGCGTAAGCAAGGGACGAATGTCCGTGGCATTGGCCGCAAGCGGCGTGAAATTGTTGAGGGCAGTGGTCACCAGTGCCGGATCATTCAGCGTGTAGGTGTAGTAGTTGTCATTCACCCAGGATTCCCAGCCGGCGTGGTTGAGCGCGGACGTGGTCCAGGTGTGGTGCGGCTGCAGCAGGTCGGTAGTATGCAGCACAAAACCCAGTGACTGTGCCGTGGGCGCTGCCAGGAACTGCTGGAACCAGTACTGGCCCAGGTTGTCGATGGGCTGGAAAGGCATCTTTTCGAAGTCGGCATACTGGTTGCGCGTGGAGTAGCCACCCAGGCGGTAATGCGCTTCGGTATTGTCATAGGCGTTGTATTTGGAGCTGTCGGCACCGAACCAGCCGGTGAGGTTGCCCTTGCCGTCATCCAGATAATCGCCGTAGAGCCAGCTCGCGGCCATGTTGTCGATATCGCCCCAGACCGTGAGCTTGTCATAGTTGTAGCCACCGAAATCATTGCCATGCACGTCGGTGCCCTGCGTCTGGTTCTGGAAATGCCAGTAGGACGTGTATTTCACGATACCCGCGCCCAATCCCCATACCGGAGCGAGCTGGCAGTTGCCGGTAGTGGCACCACAGATATAGGTATCGGCAAAATCATCCACGTCGTAGGCACCCTGCCCCAACGCGGTCGCGAACTGGTCGATGGTGTAGCCGGCCGCCGTGGCACCGGCAAGCAGCTTGGCGTAATTCGTCGTGGTCGGATGGTTTTTCATGTACGCCACCGCATCCAGCACGATGCGGCGATGGGTTTCCTGGCTCCAGGCAGCGGCATGGCCGGCAGCGCCCAGCAGCACAGTGGCGGCAACCAGCGAGAGAACTTGCTTCTTCATGATCGGACCCCTGTTCCTTTTATGATTTTTCTTGGTGCGGGCCTTCCCACTCAGTACGGCATGGCAGGCCTCTGCACATGGACAGGAAGTCTAAGCAGGAT
>JASLCO010000067.1 GCA_030146505.1 Moraxellaceae bacterium | reverse complement strand
TTTAACCCGTCATTCCCGCGAAAGCGGGAATCTCATGAATTCAAGCAGGGCTTTAAACACCAAGATTCCCGCTTTCGCGGGAATGACGACGTGTTTAGGGAGTTAAGTATGTAATTCCCATAAAAAAGCCGGCCCTCCTTGCGGAGGCCGGCTTTTTTTACCGCGGCAAGTCTATTTCTTTTCGCCCAAGCGCTGGCGCACCTGTTCGTAGCTGGTATGGCGCACGTCGGCACCCTTCACCAGGAAGATGAGCTGTTCGGAGATGTTGCGGGCATGGTCGCCGATGCGCTCCAGCGAGCGCAGTACCCACATCACATTGAGCACGCGCGAAATGGCACGCGGATCTTCCATCATATAGGTCATGAGGGCGCGCATGGCGGTCTTGTATTCCGTGTCGATGGCGCCGTCGGCCTGCATGACCTGGAAGGCGAGATCGGCGTCGAAACGGGCAAAGGCATCCAGCGCATCATGCAGCATCACGCGCACCTGGTTGCCGATGTGACGGGCCTCCACATAGCCGCGCGGCGATTCACCCTCTTCCACCAGCGCCAGCGCGTAACGCGCCACCTTGGACGCTTCGTCGCCAATGCGCTCCAGGTCCGTGATGGATTTGCCGATGGCGATGATGAAGCGCAGATCGGAGGCGGCCGGCTGGCGACGCGCCAGTATGCGCACCAGCTCCTCGTCGATTTGCGTTTCCATCTTGTTGATCTTCTTGTCGTTGGCCTGCACTTCTTCAGCCAGGCGCGAATCGGCGTCGAGCAGGGAAATGATGCTGTCGCTCACCTGCTTTTCCACCAGGCCGCCCATGGCGAGAAAGTGGCTGCGCACTTCTTCCAGCTCGGAATTGAACTGCTGCGAGATATGCTGTCCGTAATCGTCTTTGTTGACCATGGTCGGCTCCTGTTTGCCGATGAAATTCGTTTATCCTGTTTGCGACCGCTGTTCCGGGTGTGGCTGGTGGTTCAGGGCAAGGAAGTGAAGTAGCGAAAAACCGGAGTTTACAAATAGTAAATGAGGATTTTTCGCTGCTTTCCTGACGCCGCCATGGGCCGCCAGCCGCAGCCGGAAATCAGCCATAGCGGCCGGTGATGTAGTCTTCAGTCTGCTTGTTCGTGGGATTGGTGAACAGCGTGTCGGTGTTGCCGAACTCGATGAGCTTGCCCAGGTACATGAAAGCCGTGTAATCCGAAACGCGTGCCGCCTGCTGCATGTTGTGCGTGACGATGGCGATGGTGAAACGGTCTTTCAGCTCGTGGATGAGCTCTTCGATCTTGAGCGTGGAAATCGGATCAAGGGCGGAAGCCGGCTCGTCGAGCAGCAGGACTTCCGGTTCGATCGCAATGGCACGCGCAATCACCAGACGCTGCTGCTGGCCACCGGAAAGGCCGAGGGCGGAATCATGCAGGCGGTCTTTCACTTCATCCCAGAGCGCTGCACCCTTCAGGGATTTCTCCACCACCTCATCCAGTACGCGCTTGCGGTTTTCACCACCAAGACGCAGGCCGTAAGCCACGTTTTCATAAATGGACTTGGGAAAGGGATTGGGTTTCTGGAACACCATGCCGACGCGGCGGCGCAGCAGGGTGATATCCACGCTGCGATCGAAAATGTTCTTTTCGTCGAGCAGGATTTCCCCTTCCACGCGACAGCCGTCCACGAGGTCGTTCATGCGGTTGAAGGTACGCAGCAGCGTGGATTTTCCGCAACCGGACGGGCCGATGAAGGCGGTCACGCGCTGGCGCGGAATCACCATGTTCACGTCGAACAGCGCCTGCTTTTCACCGTAGAAGAGATTGAGGTGGCGTGCCTCGAGGCAGACCTCTTCTTCTTCGATATTGCGCAGGCGGCGATCACGGCCCATGGCACCGATATCAACGCTGGTGGTCGGCGTGTCGGATGCCGGTTTGCTGGTGTTTTCCTGTTCGTTCACGGGAGCGGTTTCCATATCAAAGCTCATGATGTCGTCTCGATTCTGTTCATCTTGTCTGGTCATGTCTATTGACTGCCTTGCGGTCAGCCTCAGGACTCCAGGGCCTTGTACTTTTCACGCAGGCGGTTGCGCAGGGCGACCGCCGAAAGATTGAGCGTGGCCACCACCAGCACCAGCAGGAAGGCTGTTGCATACACCAGCGGACGCGCTGCTTCGACGTTGGGACTCTGGAAACCCACGTCGTAAATGTGAAAGCCCAGGTGCATGAATTTGCGATCCAGATGCAGGAAGGGCGCATTGAAATCCAGTGGCAAGGTGGGCGCGAGTTTCACCACGCCGACGAGCATGAGCGGCGCCACTTCACCGGCGGCGCGCGCAATGGCGAGGATGACGCCGGTCATGATGGAAGGCGTTGCCATGGGCAGCACCACGCGCCACAGTGTTTCTGCCTTGGTGGCACCCAGTGCCAGCGAACCTTCCTTGAGCGAGCGCGGAATGCGCGACAGGCCTTCTTCCGTGGCGACGATCACCACCGGCAGCGTGAGCAGGGCCAGGGTGATGGAGGCCCAGAGCAGGCCGGGCGTGCCGAACACCGGTGCCGGCGCCGACTCGGGGAAGAAAATGCGGTCGATGTTGCCGCCCAGGAAATACACGAAAAAGCCGAGGCCGAAGACGCCGTAAACAATCGAC
The DNA here is from genome assembly GCA_030146505.1 of Moraxellaceae bacterium. GTDB lineage: Bacteria > Pseudomonadota > Gammaproteobacteria > Pseudomonadales > Moraxellaceae > UBA2031. The sequence continues at coordinate 9,086 of JASLCO010000067.1, read as the reverse complement.
GGCACGCCGGCCAGATTGTTCACGGCAATGCGCACGATCTGTGTGATGACGCCCTGGTTGGCATATTCGCGCAGGTAGATGGCGGCGATCACGCCCAGCGGTGTCACCACCACGGTCATCATGAGCACCATGAGCACCGTGCCGAAAATGGCCGGGAACACGCCGCCTTCGGTATTGGATTCACGCGGCTCGCCGAGCAGGAATTCCTTGAGGTTGTAGAAATACACGCCCAGCTTGCTGAAGACATTCATGGCATTGGGCTGGCGGGCCGTGACTATCTTCATCAGCGGAATTTCGCGCTCATTGCCGTCGGAGGCCACGAAGACCGCGGTATCGCGGGCAAGATCACGATTCAGCCCATCAAGCTTCTGGCTGATCACGCCGTACTGCTGCTGCAGCGCAGCACGCTCGTCATCAATGGTTTTTTTCGCGGCGGCATCAAGCTGGCCCTTGAGATCAAGCTTGCGCTCCTTGAGGCGCAGGCCTTCGATCTGGTAGTTCACATGGCTGATGTCGCCTTTTTCCAGACCCAGCACCTGGGCATGCAGTTGCGTGGAACGCAGGAGGCGTGTTTGCAGCGCTTCCCAGGCCTGGCTGCCTTCGGCCACCATCTGGCCGTTTTCCTTCACGCCCTTGAGGCGGCCGTAAAAATTGCCCCACTCGGCGCGCTCCAGTGTCACGAGATCGGCAGGAGTGGCCATGTCCTTCAGGCCGTCGGCAAAGACCCAGCGGAAATCGGCGCCGAAGATGTCGCGGTTGCCCACCTTCACGGAATAACGCTTCACCGTTTCCTGGTCGGCGGGCACGCTCATGCCGGCATCACGCAGCCGTTGCGCCGTATCCACCTTCTCGTCGTAGATTTCGCCGATGACCACTCCAGCAGTGCCGGACACCGGATCCACATAGCGCGCCTCGATGATGTCGGCGGGCCAGAAATGGCCGAGGCCGCGCACCGCAATCAGCCCCAGCAGGCCCACGACCATGATGAGGCTGATGGTGACGGTGCCGGCATTCAGCCAGACCCAGGCATCACCTGATTTGAAGTAATTGCGTACGCTCATCTTGATTTCCTTGCAGGTGCGAATCCAGCAAAGCGTTCGCACAGGTCGTGTGCGGATGAATCCGCACCTACAAATTGTTTACGCTTACAGCGAGCCATATTTCTTGCGCAGGCGCGTGCGCACGATTTCGGCAATGGTGTTCACGATGAAAGTCAGCACGAACAGAACCAGTGCCGACAGGAACAGCACGCGGAAATGCGTGGAGCCGACTTCCGCCTCGCCCATTTCCACCGCGACATTGGCCGACAGCGTGCGCATGCCTTCGAAAATGTTCCAGCTCATCACGGCCGTGTTGCCGGTGGCCATGAGCACGATCATGGTTTCGCCCACGGCACGGCCGAAGCCGATCATGAGCGCAGAGAAAATACCGGGCGAGGCCGTGGGCAGCACCACGCGGATCAGCGTCTGCCATTGCGTGGCGCCCAGCGCCAGCGAACCGTTGGTGAGATGCTTGGGCACGGCGAAGAGCGCGTCTTCGGCAATCGAGAAAATCGGCGCGATCACGGCGAAGCCCATGGCAAGGCCGACGATGAGCGCATTGCGCTGGTCGAAACGCAGGCCCGCACTTTCACCCAGCCAGTGGCGCACGTCGCCACCGAAGAAGGCGAGCTCGATGGGGCGCGACAACTCGAAGGAAATCCAGCCGGCCAGCAGGATGGGCAGGATGAGCAACACCGGCGCCCAGCCATCGGGCAGGCGCAGACGCACATCCAGCGGCAGGCGCGACCAGGCATAGCCACAGGCGAGAATCACAAAAGGCGTGACGATGAGCAGGCTGAAGATGCCGGGCAGATTGGTTTCAATCGTGGGCGCAAGCCAGAGGCCGGCAAGGAAGCCCAGGATCACGGTGGGCAACGCCTGCATCAGCTCGATGGCCGGCTTGACCTTGCGGCGCAGGCCGGGCGCCATGAACACGGCAGTGTACATGGCGCCGCAAATGGCCAGCGGCGCGGCAAACAGCATGGCGTAGAAGGCGGCCTTCAGCGTGCCGTAGGTCAGCGGCACCAGGGAGAGCTTGCCTTCAAAATCCGAATTGCCGGAGGTGGACTGCCAGGTGTAGGTCGGCTCGGGATAGGACTCGTACCAGACACGGCTCCACAGCGTGCTCATGGACATGTCCGGGTGTTCGGCATGCACGCTGAGGAAATTCGTGCCCTTGTCGGTCTGCACCAATACGCCGGAGGAATGCGAGGAAATGCCTATGCTGCGCACGGCGGCATCCGCCACCGGCATATTGGCCAGCGTGCGTTCGGAGGTGGTGTAGAAAATGCCGACGCGGCCGGTGGCATCACCCGCCACGAAGCCTTTGCGGCGCGGCTCCGGTGCAATGGCCGTCACGGGTGCCGTGCCCAGCGCGAAACCGCGTATGCGCGTCAGGCTGAACTTGTCGATTTCGGAATCCTTGTCGCGCACCAGGAACCACTGGCTGATGCTGCCGGTCTCGTCGCCGATGAGCAGCGAGATATTGCCCTGCAGGGCAGCCACGCTGGTTATCCTGGCGCTGCCGGCACGCACCTGCTGGTAAAGGCCGGGGCCGTCTTCGCCCTTGAGGCTGATGACGGCGACATTGCTGTCGCCCGTGAAGACATAGGCCCAGCGCGAGTCCTGGCCGATTTCAATGAAGCGCGGCTGGCCGGCAAAGGGAATCAGTGCCTCCTTGCGGCGCTCCCAGGTTTTCGGGGCTTCTTCGGCCGTCTCATCTTCAAGGCCGCCGGCATCGTCACCGGCAGACTTGGCGGCATATTCCGCCCACACCAGTTTTTCGCCGTTCACGCCAAGCAGGCGCAGCTTGTCTTCGCTGCCGTCGACGGCAAAGGTCTGCACCGGCTTGCCGCTGTCGTCCAGTGGCAGCGGCACATCGCCGTAGGGGAAAGCCACGCCCGGCGTGATGTGCTTGGAGCCCTGGCCGTCATAGTCCACGGCGTAGGACGCACGCAGCACCAGCACCTTGCCATTGGACAGTCCCACACCGAGCAGGCCGCCGGTGACCGCGCCATGGCTCACCGAGCTGATGCTGACGCCTTCGGGCAATGGCAGCTTCGCTTCGCCGATGCTCTTGCCGTCGCCCACATTGAAAAAATCCAGCGTGCCGGCCGGCGTGAGGCGCATGCCGGTCGTGTTGTATTCATCCAGGTCCACAAAACCGGCGGGAGCCGTGCTGGCATAGCTGCGGCCCTGCTCCACGCGCGGGCTTTGGAACAGCGGCCATACTTCCACCAGCAGGTAAAAGAAAATCAGCGCGATGGCGAGGATGACGAACATGCCGCCGGCGCCGATCAGAAGATCAGCCAGCTTGTCCTTGATCTTGCGCTGGCGCGCGCGCCTGACGAGCTCTTCCGGGACGGCATTGGCGGATGCCCGGGAGATGGCGGCTGGTGTCTGCGACTGCATGTTGGGGCTCAGCAATTGGCGTGATGACGGGAAGGCTTTTGCGGAAATGATCCTGTGCAACATTTCCGCAAAAACCCTGCGTTTTTCCTGCAAGGTGGGTGACAGCACACCCGGCAGCGACACGAAAGGGGCGTTACCGCCCCTTTCGCATTTTTCCAGCCGGCGCTTACAGACCGGCCTTGGCCAGCGCCTTCTTGGCTTCGGCGGCAGGCAGCGGAATGAAGCCGTCCTTTTCCACGATTTCCTGGCCCTGCTTGGACAGCACGAGCTTGAGGAATTCGGCTTCCAGCGGCGACAGGGGCTGCTTGGGGTTCTTGTTCAGGTACACGTAGAGGTAGCGCGACAGCGGGTAGGTCTTGTTGAGCGCGTTCTTTTCCGTGGCCTCGACAATGGCACCCGTGTCCGGGTTCTTCAGCGGCACGGCACGCACGCCGGAGGTCTTGTAACCGATGCCCGAGTAACCGATGCCGTTGATGGAGTTGGTGACGGATTGCACCACGCCGGCGGAACCGGGCTGCTCGTTCACGTTGTTCTTGAAGTCACCCTTGCAGAGGGCGTGCTCCTTGAAATAGCCATAGGTGCCGGACACGGAGTTGCGGCCGAAGAGCTGGATGTTGCGCTTGGCCCAGTCACCGGACAGGCCAGCCTGGCCCCAGGTGGTCACGTCCTTCTCGAAACCGCACTTGCGGGTGGAGGAGAAGATGGCATCCACCACCGGCATGGACATGGACTTGATGGGGTTGTCCTTGTGCACATAGACAGCCAGGGCGTCGATGGCAACCGGCACGGCCACCGGCTTGTAGCCGTATTTCTTTTCAAAGGCCTGGATTTCCTCGTCCTTCATGGCGCGCGACATGGGGCCGAAGTTGGACGTGCCCTGGGTCAGTGCAGGGGGAGCCGTGGAAGAGCCCTGGGCCTGGATCTGCACGTTCACGCTGGGATATTCCTTCTTGAAGGATTCGGCCCAGAAGGTCATGAGGTTGGCCAGGGTGTCGGAACCCACGCTGGACAGGTTGCCGGACACGCCGGTGGTCTTCTGGTAATCCGGCAACTTGGCATCCACGGCTGCCTGGGCCGAAGCCACGAAGCCGATGCCTGCGAGGCCGAGGGCGGCGATAAGGCCTTTGATCTTCATGTCACGCTCCACTTTGAGGAATTTGAGACCCGGAGGTCCGGGAACGTGGGGCATCATAGGCGCCGATTGTGAAAGATTTATTTCAATCCGGGCAGTCCCGCCCCCTCTTCGGGTGGACTGACTTTTGCAGCAGTGGCCGGCATAGTAGTGGTCTGCATACTCGCTCCCTCCACCCCTGAAGAGACTGCCATGAGCAAGCCCACCGACAACACTCCCTGCCCGCGCGGCACCCTCTGCCTGCAGACCATCGCCATGCCCAAGGATGCCAATGCCAACGGCGACATCTTCGGCGGCTGGCTGGTTTCCCAGATGGACCTGGCCGCCGGGGTGGCGGCGCGCAAGCAGGCGCATGGCCGCGTCGCGACCGTGGCCATCGACACCATGGTCTTCCTGCGCCCGGTGAAAATCGGCGACATCGTGAGCTGCCATACGGAAATCCTTTCCATCGGCCGCTCGTCCATGAAAATCCTGGTGGAAGTCTGGGAGACCGACGACATCAGCGGCCACCAGACCAAGCTCACCGAAGGCCTCTTCACCTTCGTGGCCATAGACGAGGAAGGCCGCACCCGGCCGGTGCCGCGCGCTTAAACCTGCCCTCCGCCCCCAAAAGACGCGACGGTCAGCAACAGCCGCCAGCCAAAACACGCCAGCTGCTATAACCGGCATTCCTTTTCCCGGAGTGCCGACATGTCCCAGATTCCTGCTGATGCCCCCACACCACGCGGCTTCGTGTCCCTGCAAACCATTGCCATGCCCTCGGATGCCAACTGGAACGGCGACATCTTCGGCGGCTGGCTGGTCTCCCAGATGGACCTGGCCGGCGCTGTGGCCGCCCGGCGCCGCTCGCATGGCCGCATCACCACCATCGCCATCGATGCCATGGTCTTCCACCGCCCGGTGCATGTCGGCGACGTGCTCTCCTGCTACACGGACATAGAACGCATCGGCAACACGTCCATGCGCATCCATATCGAAGTCTGGGAAACCGGCGACCCCTGCATGGTGCCGGTGAAGGTCACCGAGGGCCTCTTCACCTATGTGGCCATAGACGACAGCGGCCAGCCCCGCCCGGTCCCGGCGGAAGCCTGCCCGACCTGAAGACAAGCACACCTCACCGGCGTATCTGGCGAAGACCAAGGGCCCGGGGACTTTCCGGGCCTGCATCCAGAGCCGTCGTTCCGGCGCCGGCCGGAACCCATGAGGCGGTGAAAAAAGCCCCGCTCAAGGCGGGGCTTTTCACACACGAAGGCAAATACTCACTTACCGGGTGCCATTTGCGAGAGCGGCTTCAGGCCACCGCAGCTGCTGCCCAGGTACTGGTAGCGGAGGTCCATGGCGTAGTCGGCAGCCTTGCCGGCCACGGTGCGCTGGCCTTTCACCTTCACCAGGTAGGAGCTGTCGATTTCAAACAGTGCCTCCACCTGCCCGGTGGCCGGCGGCTGGGTGCAGACCACGTCGGCGGCCCAGCGCCTGGCGGTTTGCGCTTTCACGGTGGTCTTGCAGTTCTTGTCGTCGCTCAGGGGAATGTCGTTGCGCTGTATGTCTTCCCGGGTCAGGCACATGCGCACGCCACCATTGCCGCTGAAGGCCATGCCGGCATTGCCCATGTGCTCCTCCATCATCTTGCGCTGCTCGGGCGGCAGCTTGGCCAGGCTGGCCTGCATCTGCTTCATGGCCTTGTTCATGTCGGCCGCGCTCGGCATGCCGGGGCCGCCGCTGACATTCTCCATCGTCATTTCCCACAGGCCGGGCTTGAGGTTGGGCGTCTCCGCCTGCGCCAGCCCCGCACCACCCACCATTGCCGCCACCACCATCCAACCCCTGATCGCCTTCATGCCTGCTTCCTTTTTGTCATCCGTCACGCGACGGGCCGGCGGGCAGTGTAGTCCGCCGGCCCGGCCGAAGACATGAAAAAGCCCTGCTTTTGCAGGGCCTGTTCACGCCTCGCCGGCCCACCGGGCAAGCGCGCTACAAACCCGCGCTCCGGAGGCGGTTGGCCTGCAGGCGGAAGACGGCCTTGGGATCGGTTTCAAACAGGCTGACCAGGCCCAGGATCTGGTTCACCTCGTCCAGATGGTTCATGTTGTAGTTGTCGCGTATGACCTGGCCAAGATGGCTGGAGCAGCGGCCAACAAGACCGTCATTGGCTTCAGCAAACACCAGGCCGGTCGCCGCCAGCGGCAGATCCAGCGGATCCAGCACATTGGTGAGATGACCCGTGCCGCTCCAGGAGTAATACCGCACCCCGTTGGCCACATAAGCACCTTCCCCGCAGGGCGTGCCGGCGGCCGGCATGCCGGCAGGGAAGCGGCTGTTGAAGTCCGCGGCGCCGGCCGAGGTCAGCGAGGCCAGGCCCTTGAGGGCATCCTGGCGGTACTGCTGGCCGGAGAGGATGTCGACAATGCTGAAAAACCCGTTCACCACACCCGCTATCACCGGCGTGGCCAGCGGCCCCAGGCCCGGAATGGTGGTAATGCCATTGATCACATCAGCCACCGGCGAACCGGTATTGGGCCCGCCGACAGCCGTGGCCGAGGCAATACGGCCGGGCAGCACACCCGCGACATAACGTATGGACTGGCTGCCATGGCTATGGCCGATGAGGTTGACCTTCTGCGCGCCGCTGACGGCCAGGATGCTCTGCACCTGCGCCAGCAGCTGCTCGCCGCGGGCTTCGGAAGACTCGAAGGAGGCGACCTGGGTCACATAGACCGTGGCACCGTTCTTGGCCAGATCCTGGGGAATGCCATACCAGTAATCCACCGGACCGACCTTGGAAAAGCCGGCCATGCCATGCGCCAGCACCACGGGATACTTCGTTTTGGCGTAGGAGCTTTGCTCCCAGGGCCAGGTGAAAAAAGATTCGGTCTTGCAGCTGCCGACCTTGCAGATCTGGTAGCTGGTGGCCTGTGCAGGCGTGTTGAAGCTGAGGCCGAGCGCAGCCATCAGGGACAGCAGGGGGGCGAATTTCCGGTTCATGCGACTTCCTCTTTCTTGTTTTTTTGTCCCTGCAGACCGCCGCTGTATCACTTGCAAGGGCACCCCGGCAAAGCCGGAGCTTTCGGGTCGGGCAAGAATAGGAAGGCGGAAAGAGAGGCCGTAGTGCCGGAAAGGACAGGCCGGTAAACCCAAACGGCCATACCACCCATCCGCCGATGAACGGTATGGCAGGAAGCCGGCCCCTGCCGCTATCACTTGTCCCGGGCCATAACCGGCTCCCATGACAAGGCCATCGGCCCCAAAAACAAGAAGAAGCTGCAGGACTCCCATGTCAGGCAATCCACCCCCACATCCGGCGCCGCGCATCCCGCTCATCATCATCGAGCAGTGCCTGGCCATTGCCGAACATGCCGGCATCAACCGCGAACGCCTGCTGCGCGACGCCGGCTTCAGCGAAGGCGATCTGGCGGCGGCCGGCAGCTGGCTGAGCTTCCGGCTGGTCGAGCCGGTACTGCGCATGGGCGTGGAGCGCATGCAGGATCCCCTGGCCGGGCTGCATGCCTCGCCGCGCATCAATCTCGCCACCCTGGGCGTGCTGGGTTATGCGCTGCAAACCAGCAGCACGCTCAAGGACCTGATTGAAACCACCATACGTTTCGAGCGCCTGCTGGGCGATGTCGGCACCACCACACTGGGCCATGCGCCGGGCGTTGCCCTGTGGCAATGGCAGGGCGCGATCAGCGATCCTGTCGTCGCGCGCCACACCCATGAATGCATCCTGGGTTGCTGGGCCGGCATGCTGCGCCTGATGAAGCAGCGACAGAGCCCGGCACTGCTGGCCGTGCATTTTCTGCATGCGGCACCGGATGCCGCCATTGCGCGTGAAACGGAAAAATTCTTCGGCTGTCCGGTGCAGTACGGCCAGCCTTCTTCAGCGCTGGTGCTCCTGCCCGCTTCTCTCAATGCGCCGCTGGCACTGGCCAATCCCGATCTGCACGAGGCTCTGGAGCAGCACGCCAGACAGCAGCTGCAGGCGCGCCATAGCGAAAACAATCTGCGCGGAAAAGTCAGGGCCTGCATGCTGACGCAGCTGCGCCGTGGCGAAGTGCCCACGCGTGATTCACTGGCCACGCAACTGGGCATGAGTGGTCGCAGCCTGCACCGCCACCTGCAGGAGCAGGGCAGCAGCTTCCGCGATCTGCTGGATGCCGTACGTTTTCAAATGGCGCGGGATTATCTGCGAGACAACTCGCTCTCTGTAGACAGTGTTGCAGCACGGCTGGGCTTTCAGGAAAGCCAGTCTTTCATACGCTGGTTCCGGCGGCATGCCGGAACCACACCGGGTGATTTCCGTTTGCGTATGTAATCCACGCCCAATAAAAAGCCCCGCAATGCACGGGGCTTTTTATTGCGAACCATATACATAACAAACTCAAGGCTCGTCATTCCCGCGATCAGCGAAGCGCGTGCCAAGCGGGAATCTCGGGATGATTGGCAGGGCTTTAAACAGGGAGATTATTCGTTGCGTTCACCCCTTCGGGGGCAGCCGCAGGCTGCCC
>JASLCO010000062.1 GCA_030146505.1 Moraxellaceae bacterium | reverse complement strand
CGTCGCGCACATCGGCACCGAGGCGCAGCGCCAGCAGTGGCTGCCCAGGCTGATTTCCGGTGAAGCCGTCGGCGCCATCGGCATGACGGAACCCGGCGCCGGCTCCGACCTCGCCGGCATCCGCAGCTCGGCCGTGAAGCAGGGCGACCATTACCTGCTGAACGGCTCCAAGACCTTCATCTCCAACGGCCAGCACGCCGACCTCGTGATCGTCGCCGCCAAGACCGATCCGGCCGCCGGCGCCAAGGGCGTGTCGCTCTTCCTCGTGGATACCTCCCTGCCCGGCTTCGCCAAGGGCAAGAAGCTGGAAAAGATCGGCCTGCATTCGCAGGACACCTCCGAGCTTTTCTTCGACAATGTGAAGCTGCCGCTGGATGCGCTCCTGGGCGAAGAAGGCAAGGGTTTTGCCTACATGATGCAGGAACTGCCGCGCGAGCGTCTGAACATTGCCGTGCAGGCCGTGTACGCCTCCGAAGGCGTGCTGGAAGACACCATACGCTACGTCACCGAGCGCAAGGCTTTCGGCGCACCGCTCTCGCAGTTGCAGAACACGCGTTTCACGCTGGCCCAGTGCAAGACGGAAATCGAATGCAACAAGGCTTTCCTCAACCAGTCCATCGCCCGCTACATGGAAGGCAAGCTGGACGTGCCCACCGCCGCCATGATCAAGCTCTCCACCACCGAACTGCAGGGCCGCGTGACCGATGCCTGCCTGCAGATGCACGGTGGCTACGGCTACATGGTGGAATACCCCGTTGCCCGTGCCTACGTGGATGCGCGCATCCAGCGCATCTACGGCGGTGCCAGTGAAGTCATGAAGGAAGTGATCGCACGTTCGCTGGTCGGTCGCTGAGGCCACATTTCACGCCGCCTCTCCCCTGCCAGCGGGCAGAGGCGGCGTGAAAGACCGCGTCCTGTGGGAGCGGCTTCAGCCGCGATTGGCGCGGCGCTTCCTGTGCCTCATCGTGGCCAAGCCGCTCTCGCCCCCAGAAACCGGGCCTGTCGCCGCGCGTCGCATTGTCGTGATGGCCATCTGGGCGCCGGGTCTTGCCTTCTGCTATTCCTGTAGGCCGTACGCGTTTACGGATGTGTGGCGTGTTCATGGCCGTTCATGAAAACAACAGCAACAAAGGCGAGGGAAAAGCGATGTTCAGGAAACTTGTCGTGGCGCTGGCGGTGATGGTGGCCGCCACTACAGCCCGGGCCCTGGAATTCAAGGTGCTGGCCGACCGCAATGCCGATTTCCGGCATATTGCCACCTATGCGATCGATGACGTGAAGATCATCCGGTCCAGCGGTGCCCGGGTGAAGCAGGTCAATATCGACAACCTGCGTGCGGCTGTTGAGCAGAAGCTGCAGGAGGAAGGCCTGAGCCGGAGCGACAAGCCCGATGTGCGGGTGGTCGTGGTGGCCGGCGTGAATGCCGGCGAACAGCCTTCCAACCTGCAGATCGAGCCTTATTTCAACGGGCAGTGGAACATCCTGCCCAAGCGGGGTGCCGACGACAGCGAAGCTCCGCCGCAACCCCCCAGCTACAACCAGGCCAGCCTGCGCATAGACATCAGGGATGCTGCCAGCGGCAATGTCATCTGGCGGGCGCAGGCCAATGACCTGATCCGCTTGCCGGTCACGCGCAAATTCATGGATGCCAACCTGCACCTGATTTTCGAGCAGTTTCCGCCACCGGGAGTGCAGTGAGGGGTGGAATGAAAAAAGCGGGCTTGGCCCGCTTTTTCTGGTTTTAACTTCCCTGTTCCATTTTCTCCCTTCCTCATTCGTCAAACGTATTGCATTCCGCATCGTCGGGCACATGTTTGCAGCGCACCCGCTTGAGCAGGCTCATCATCACCGGGTCGTAGATGCCGTCGCGCGTCATCCTGATGCGGGCTTCGCGCAGCATCTTGTAGTAGCGGTCTTGGTCGGCTTTTGAAAGTTCTATCCATGCCTTCTTGGGAATGTCGTTTTCCGCATCCTTCAGCAAGGTGAACACGGCATCGACATATTGCAGGCCGAACTGGCGCACCTGGTTCAGGCGTACGTCCATGTCGGGGATTTTCGGCAGGATGAGGTCACGACGTATGACGATGCTGGCGGTGGCCTGCAGCAGCGGGAAGCGTATGACGCCGCCATTTTTTCCCAGGCCCTTGTAAAGCTCCATGGGTTTGTAGCCCATGGCAGGCGCGGCAATGATGTCGGCCTGGCCATTGTTGAACTTGCCGGCATAGGTGGCGAAATCCGCCGGTACCGGCTGTGCGCCTATGCCGGAAATCATCTTGGCCTGGGTGGGGTCCCAGTCCAGTACCACCACGCGCTTGCCGGCGGCTTTTTCAATCGAATTGATGTTGCGGTCATTCACCATAACGAAGATGGAGCCAATGGGAATGAGGGCGGCTACCTGGTATTTGCCGTTGATGGCCAGCGAGGCCACGACAGGATTGGCGAGCATCTGCAGCAGGGTTTTCATTTCCGCGTAATTGCGCAGATTGCCGGGCGCGTCGATGCTGCCCACGGATGTGTTGAACTGGCGCGCGCGCAACGAAGAGATCGCCACGCCTTCGCATTGGCCGGCCTTGAAATCCTCGGTGGCCACGCGCTCGTCGGTATAGGTTTTTATATCCACCATGAAATTCCAGTCGCGCGCGGCGACGGCAAGGTCCTTGGCGGTTTGCGTGATTTTCCCCGTTGGCCCCATGGGGTCGAAAATGCAGAAGCGCACGTTCACCGGCTTGGGCAGTGGCGGTGGCAGGGCGACACGGTTCTTGTTGATGGCAGCCGTAGCGGCCATGGATGGGTCGACAGCTTCGGCCTGCACGGCCGTGGCCGTGAACATGAGACTGGCCAGCAGTGGCAGCAGCAAGCGTGATGACATGATGATCCCCGTTTTCTTTTTCATTCTTCTTGTGATGCTCATGAACGGAAGCGGTTGATGAGCGCGCGTGCCAGCAAGTCCTGCTTGGCCTTTTCATCCACTTTGCAGTCCGTTTCCAGCCCGCCACGGAAATCCACCTGCTCCTCGCGGATATTGCCCTGGCAAGCCAGCGGTAGTTCCAGTCCGCTCTTGCCGGTGAAAAGGCGGCGGTCCAGTGCCAGCGTGCCGTGGTAATCGATCAGGCCTGCGCGGCTGTCGTAATGGCCACTGGCATTGAGCCGGGCCAGATCAATGTCGGCACTGAACTTTCCGGTCGTGAATACACCTGCTTTCAGTGCCAGCTGCATTTCCACCCGGCGCAGTGGCGTCCCTTTTTCATGGTCGGGAATGGGCGCCAGTTCCGGCAGGAGGGCCGCATAGCCCTGCAAGCGTTCGTGCAGCAGTGGAAGAACGCTGACGCTGCCCGTGAAACCGTTCTGCAAATCCAGACTGAGACTGCCCTCAGCCGCTTGCTGCAGCTCCTGCCAGGACTGGCCCTGTGTCTGCAGATTGGCTTGCAGCGTCAGGTGGCCGCTGGCGTCCTTGTCATCCAGCCAGCTGCGCAGGTCGGCCACATCAATATCGCTGGCGCTGAAATCCATTTTCAGGTTTGCGCTGGCGGGCGTGAATGCCGCTTGCAGGGGAAGACGGAAACGGCCTGCGCCAATATTCCCGCTCAGGATGAAGCCTGTGCCTGCAGCATCGGGTAGAAACAGGAGCTGGTTCAGGGCCAGCATGCGCGGTGCCTGCTGGTCGACCCCGGAACGGGCAAGAGTGAGGTGTTCGGCGCGCAGCGATTTTTCGGCAAGACTGGCGATGAGATCGCCGTCCAGTTGCCAGTGATTTTGGCCGGTGTCCAGCGAGGTGTTGTGCAAAGTCAGTGTGCCGGCCTGCCAGTCCGTTTTGAAAGAAGTGCGAAGGCTTGCCGTGTTGTCTGCCATGCCGGGCATTTTGTAGCGGGCTTCCACGGCGAGGTTTTCGCTGTGCAGGCCGCCTGGCAGCACGGTGATGTCGCCCCGGCTGCTGAAAATGAACGTGCCTGGCAGACGGGTGCTGGAAATCGTGGTGTCCAGCCTGGTGTCGTGCAATTGCCAGCCGCCGTTTTTTCCGGTGCTGATTTGCGTATCCAGATGATTTTCCAGCAGCAGGTTTTCGTCTGGCACATTTTGCCGGCTGATGAGGAAGTCAGCCGTGAGCGAATGCTTGCCGCTGCCTTGGTAATGCAATTGGCCGAGGCTGATTTCCAGTGGCTTTTCCACTGCCTGGCGCCATTCCAGGCGGGCATTTTCCATGACCAGTCCGCGCAGTAGTGACGGGCTTTTGTCGTGGAACAGGGCATCCCAGTTGCTGCTGCCGTCGGCAGCCTGCCGGTAATTGATGTGGGCTTCCGGCAGGCGCAATTCGCCTTTTTGGTGGCTGAAAAGATCGTCAGGACCCAGCGCAAGAAATGCAGACGGCGCGCTGAGCAGGAGATCGCCATCGGTGGTCTTGAGGACAAGGCCGCTGCTGTGCAGGCCTGGCGGCCACCATTGCCATTGCGGGGGTGAGGCCATGGACAGCGCAAGGCCCTGCTCCTGCAAATGGGCCAGAGCCGAATCGGCGGCGGTGCCGGCCTGATGTTGCAGCAGAGCGGCACCGCCCGCTGCTGTCAGAACAGCAAGGCCGGCACCGATGAGGGGAATGCGCTTCATGCCGGCACCTTCACTCGTCGAAGGTGCTGCATTCTTCGTTGGCGGGTTCGTGCCGGCAGCGCACTTTTTTCATGAGATTCATCATGGACGGATCGTAAATGCCGTCGCGCGTCATCTTGATGCGGGCTTCGCGCAGCATGCGGGCATATTTCAGCTTGTCATCCGGTGTGAGGTCTATCCAGAGCTGTTGCGGAATGTCTTTTTCGGCAGCGGTCAGGGTTTCCACGAAGCTGTCTATGAATTGCAGGCCGTAGTCGCGCACCTGCGCCATGCGCTCATCCAGGTCGGGAATCTTGGGCAGCAGGAAATCACGGCGGATGAGGATGGTGCCGGTGGCCTGCAAGAGCGGGAAACGGAAAATGCCACCGTTCTTGCCCATGCCCTTGTAGAGCTCCAGTGGTGCATAGGCCATGGCGGGCGCGGCGATGATGTCGGCCTGGCCGTTGTTGAACTTGCCACCATAGCTGGTGAGGTCGGAGGGCACGGGCTGTGCGCCGATGGCGGAAATCATTTTCGACTGTGAAGGGTCCCAGTCCAGTACCACCACGCGTTTGCCGGCGGCTTTTTCTATGGAGTTGATCTTGCGGTCGTTCACCATCACGAACAGCGAGCCGATGGGGACCACGCCGGCGACCTGGTATCGGCCGGTGATGGACATGGGCTGGAAGGCGGGATTGGCGAGGGCGCGTATCAGCGTTTTCATTTCCGCGTAATTGCGCAGATTGCCGGGGGCATCGATGCTGCCCACCACCTTGTTGAACTGGCGCGCACGCAGGGTGGTGAGCGCCACGCCGTCACACTGGCCGGCCTTGAAGTCTTCGGC
>JASLCO010000052.1 GCA_030146505.1 Moraxellaceae bacterium | reverse complement strand
CACCTTGGTGGCGCGGTCGGGCAGCATGACGGACTGGTTGAGATAGTGCTTGGCGAGGGCATTGCCCAGGGTGTGAACGGTGGGGCGCAGGATTTCCAGCAGTTCAAAGCGGCTGGCCACGTCGATCTGCAGGCGATTGATTTCCTGCAGGGTCTGGAATACCTGGCGCGAGCTTTCGCCGACATTGATCATGGGCAGGGCCGCGACCCAGTCACGCAGCTTCTTGGGCTGGTGACTGACCAGACTGAGACGGGTCAGGTCCTGGAGGGGGAGGCGCTGCCGTAGGGCCTCGGCGCTGCTGGCCATAAAACGATTCCCTGCATTGTTGTTATGAGCGAACGGTCAGACCGGGTACCGGTTCATGCCGAAACTGTTAGCGCGTTCACAGGAATAGCTGTTGCCATTCTTATCCATGCATTTGTTGCGGGCAACACAAAGAAGGGAAAAAACGTGTGTTTTTCAGTGTTTAACGAGTGTCTTCCGGTATGTGCAGGCGCCGTGGTACGGACAGGCGCGCCGATCTGCCGACGGGTGCCCCGGACCGGGTTCATGCAGGGTTGGCCGGCCCTTCACGTCCGGTGAGGCTTTGGCCGGATACCGCCTTGCACCGGCAGCGCTAGCCAGGCCACAACCCCTGCTGCCCCTTATGGCGTGTCAGGCTGGCAGTGCGCCACGAAGGCTTCCAGCCCGCAGGTGCGGTATTTCTGGCGGTGGATGAGCAGGTAGAGCTCGCGCTCGAGATTGAGGAAGGGCGTCTTCAGCGGTACCACGCTGCCGGTGCGGAAGGCATCTTCCAGGGTGCGCCGCGACGCGCAGCCTATGCCGATGCCCGATGCCACGGCGTGCTTGATGGCCTCGCCGTGGCCGAACTCCAGCAGCAGGTTGATGTGCTGGATCTGGCCCAGCACGGCATTGTCGAAGACCTCGCGGGTTCCGGAACCGGGCTCGCGCAGTATCCAGTCGGCAGCGGCCAGGTCGTCTTCCGTGACGGTTTTTTTCCGGGCCAGGGCATGCGAGGGCGCCGCGAACACCACCAGCTCGTCGCGGTGCCAGGGAATCACTTCTATGTCCGGCTCGTGGCAGAAGCCTTCGATGAAACCAAGGTCGATCTGGAACTGCTCCAGTGCCTGTATGACATGCCGGGTATTGGCCACCTCCAGTGTGAGCCGGGCACCGGGATGCTGCTGCATGAAGCTGCCGATGAGGCCCGGCATCATGTAATTGCCTATGGTCATGCTGGCGCCTATGCGCAGGGGACCGATCAGGGCATTGTCGCTGGCTGCCAGGTGCTCGATGTCGGCAACGCGGGCCACGGCATCCAGCGCCTTGGGCAACAGCAGGCGGCCGGCATCGTTGAGCTGCAGGCGCTTGCCGATGCGGTCGAAGAGTTTGCGTCCCAGCTGGCTCTCGAAATCGGCCAGCGCCATGCTGGTGGCGCTTTGCGTGATGCTCAGGGTTTCCGCGGCTCGGGTGACGTTGCCGGCCTGGGCGACGGCGATGAAGACTTCCAGTTGCTTCAGGGTAATGCGCATGGCTTCCAATCAGTCTGACTGATGATTGGATAAGCCTAGGACGTTAATGTCTGATAAGGCAAGCCGGCGAAGTAAATGAGCAGGCAGGGAAGCAGCGAGCAGGTAAGCAAGACAGGAAAGAGGCGGGGCGGTGATGCCCCGCCCGCTCATGCCGTGCACTGGCCCAGGCGTTCGCCCATGCGCGTGGGCGAACCGTCGCGGAATTCCGGCAGCCAGGCGGCCACGCCGGGGCCGAAGCACACGATGGCGGTGGAGCCCAGGCGGAAGCGGC
Source organism: Moraxellaceae bacterium (assembly GCA_030146505.1). GTDB lineage: Bacteria > Pseudomonadota > Gammaproteobacteria > Pseudomonadales > Moraxellaceae > UBA2031. The sequence continues at coordinate 10,260 of JASLCO010000052.1, read as the reverse complement.
CGAGTTCGGTGCCTTTTTCCAGGGTGATGGCGGGCATGGCCTCGTCGCCATAGCGGGTAACGCGCACTTCGCGCTTCACCGGTGCCACGACGCCGGCCCAGACGGTTTCTATGCTGGCCACGATCATGGCGCCGACCAGCACCACGGCCATGGGGCCGATGGCAGTGTCGAATATCGCCACCACGCGTTCATTACGCGCAAACAGGCGCGGCACGTTTTCAGCCGTGCGTGTGTTCACGGAAAAAAGATCGCCGGGCACATGGATCATTTCGCGCAGCGTGCCGGTGAAGGGCATGTGCACGCGGTGGTAATCACGGGGCGACAGATAAACGGTGGCGAACTTTCCGCCCTGGAAGGGCCGGGCGCGTTCGGCATCGCCGCCCAGCAATTCGGTCAAGCTGTAGTAATGGCCCTTGGCCTGGAAAACGGCATCGCCGTTGATGTCCCCCAGTTGCGAAACCGCGCCGTCGGCCGGGCAGACAATGCTGTCGGCAGCCGCGTCAACCGGCCGTGCATCGGGCTTCAGCGCGCGCGTGAAAAAGGCATTGAAGTTTTCATAGGCCAGCGCGTCTTCCTCCACGGCTTCCGCCATGTTCACCTCATAGTGCCGGGCGAAATTGCTGATGAAGGCATTCTTGACCGTTTCGATGCGGGTTTCGGCAAACCAGCCGACCAGTCGCGAAAGCAGATGCTGCGGCACGAGGTATTGCAGGGTGGTGAGGAGTTTGTCGCCAGTATCGTTGGACATGAAAGCTGCCGTCATTGAGGGGAAGGGGGCGGTCTGCGTGAAGCATGCGGAAAATGCTGCCGCGGATGACCGGGTTTTCAGAAATGCTTCATTTTTCTATGGGCGTGTCGGGCAGGTTGCCCCATTCGCTCCAGGAACCGGCATAGGCCTTCATTTTTCCAAAGCCCAGAATTTTTCCCAGCAGCCAGGTGAGGCCGGAGCGGTGATGCGTCTGGCAATGCGTGATGACCGTCTTGTCGCCACTGATGCCCAGTGCGGCCAGTTCGGCGCGCACTTCTTCCAGCGGCCGCAGGCGCAGTGCATCGGCACGGTCCAGCGCGCGCGTCCATTCATAGTTCGCGGCACCGGGAATATGGCCGCTGCGTTGCGCGCGCACCAGGCTGCCGTTGTATTCCTCGGGCGAGCGCGCATCCCATATCACATGATCGGCATCGCGGTGATGCGCCAGTACATAGGCCAGGTCGGCACTGGCGGCGTCGCTGAGGTGGGCGCTGTAGCTGCCGGGCCTGGCGGCGTTGGGCCGCGCTTCCACGGGCAGGCCGGCCGCGAGCCAGGCATGGATGCCGCCGTTGAGGAAGGAGTAGTGGCGGTGGCCTGTTACTTCCAGCGTCCAGAGGAAGCGGCCGGCGGCGGCGCCGCCTTCGTCGTCATAGGCCACGACATGGGTCCCGGGCGAGAGGCCCAGCGCAGAAAAGGCGGCGGACAACTGCTCCGCCGGGGCCAGTTTGCCGGGCGCCGGCTGCTGGCCCGAGGTCAGCTGTTTCACGTTGAAATGCACGGCGCCGGGCACATGCGCCTGCTGGTAAACCGATTCCTTGCCCAGGTCCACGATGAGCAGGCCGGCATCACCCGGGTGGGCCTGTAGTTGTGAGAGCTGCGAAGGTTCCAGCAGCAGGGGCAGGGTCATGGCAGCGTAACCGGGCAGAAAATGAAGCCGCGATTGTAATGCAGGCGGGATGTGTCAGAAACCGGCCGCGATGGCGGCGGGCGTGTTTGGTCCCGGCTACCGTTGCAGCGGGCCTGGCGGGCATGACTGCCATGGTGGAAATAATGGATGGCAGGCCCTAGGCTGCGCGCTGGTTTTTTGCGGCACGCGAGATGTCTCATGCACATGCTTTTTCCCGAGATACAACCCTACGCCACGCATGCCTTTGCCGTGGAGGCACCGCATGTCCTGCATGTGGAGGAGTGCGGCAATCCCGATGGCCTCCCCGTGCTTTTCCTGCATGGCGGTCCCGGTGCCGGCTTCCAGCCCTGGAACCGCCGTTTCTTTGATCCCGAGCGCTACCGCATCGTGCTCTTTGACCAGCGTGGTGCCGGCAAGTCCACGCCCCATGCGCACCTTGCGGGCAACACCACCCAGGCCCTGGTGGCCGACATCGAAGCCCTGCGTGAATTTCTCGGTGTGGAAAAATGGGTGGTTTTCGGTGGCTCCTGGGGGTCCACGCTGGCGCTGGCCTATGCCGAAGCGCATCCGGCGCGCGTGCTGGGCCTGATCCTGCGTGGCATCTTTCTCTGCCGTGACCAGGACATACGCTGGTTCTACCAGGACGGCGCCAGCCATGTGTATCCGGATTACTGGGCGGATTATGTGAAGGTGATTCCCGAGGCCGAGCGCGGTGATTTTCTCGCGGCTTTCTACAAGCGCCTCACCGGCAGTGACGAGATTGCCCGCATGGCGGCGGCCAAGGCCTGGTCGGTATGGGAAGGCGTGTGTGCCACGCTGCGCCCCAACCCTGCGGTGGTGGATCATTTTTCCGACCCGCATGTGGCGCTGTCGCTGGCACGTATCGAGGCGCATTACTTCGTCAACCAGAGCTTCATGCGGCCGAACCAGCTTGTGGAGGATGCGCACAAGCTCGCGGGTATTCCCGGCGTCATCGTGCATGGCCGCTACGACATGATCTGTCCGCTGGACAATGCCTTTGCCCTGCACGAGGCCTGGCCCGAAGCCGAATTGCAGATCATCCGCGATGCCGGCCATTCCGGCGCCGAGCCCGGCATCGTCGATGCGCTGGTGCGTGCCACCAACGATTTTGCCCGCCGCTTCGGCAGGCAGCCGGCTTGATGGTGGAGATTTCATGCGCGGGCTGATACAGCGCGTCAGCGAAGCCAGCGTCAGCGTGGATGGCGATGTCGTCGGGGAAGTTGGCGCCGGCATCCTGCTCCTGCTGGGCGTGCACAAGGGCGACAGCGAGGCGCAGGCGCAAAGGCTGCTGGAAAAAGTGCTGGCCTATCGCATTTTCCCGGATGCAGGCGGCCGCATGAACCTCAGCCTCAGTGAGACGGGCGGCGGCCTGCTGGTGGTGTCGCAATTCACGCTGGCAGCGGAAACGAAGAAGGGACTGCGTCCCAGTTTTGATCCGGCCGAGTTGCCGGCACGAGCGCAAGCGCTGTATGACTTTTTCCTGGGCGAGGCGCGTACCCGCCACCCGGTGGTTGCCTGCGGGCGCTTTGGCGCCGACATGAAAGTACGTCTGGTGAATGACGGGCCGGTGACTTTTTTGCTGGAGACCTGATGCCGGCCCTGCTTCCTGCGCGTGCAGGAGGGGCTTGCCGGCACACCACATATCAGTCGCCGATGGCGGCGACTTCGCGCAGATAGGTCAGCAGCTTGCGCCGGGCCGGTTTCTCGAGGGCGGCCTGCTGCTCTGCGGGCAGTTCTTCCCAGCCTTGCTGTTCCTTGAGTGCCGAGCGTACGTGCTGGCGCAGGGTGTGGCGCTCGGCGGCCGGGTATTTGCGCACGGCATCATTGATGGCCGGATCGCCCTGCGTGAGCAGTCGTTCCACCAGCAATTCCATCTGCCGGTTCAATGTGGGGTTGGCCAGGGGGTTGAGCACATTGAGGATGGCTTCCTCGTTTTCATCGCGCATGAGCTTGCCGATGTACTGCTTCTGCCGGCGCACGGCCTCGTGCGATTTCAGTCGCCTCAATTCATCCAGCGCCACGATCAGCGTTTCCGACAGCGGCATCTTCTTCAGCCTGGCCATGGGCTGCTCGGCCAGGCGTTCGCCCAGCGCCTGCAGGCGTTCCATGGCCTTTTTCTGCTCGGTCTTGCTGAGGCCGTCCTCGAAATCATCGAGGTCGTCGTGAACGGTATGGCGGGGCATGGCGGGCCTGGGATGCGGTGATGAAAAATGGAAATGCACGTCCTCGGCGGACGCGCGGATGATAACAGCTGCGGGGTTTATTCGGCTTCGTCGAAGCGGTTGCTGACCAGTGCCACCACGGCTGCACAGGCGGCTTCGGCATCGGGGCCGTCCACCAGCAGCGTGAGCGTGCTGCCCTTGCCGGCGCCCAGCATGAGCAGGGCCATGATGCTTTTGGCGTCTATGGTGCGTTCGCCGCGCTTAAGCTGGATTTTCGACTGATACTGGGCGGTAACGCCAACCAGCTTGGCCGCCGCTCTGGCATGCAGGCCCAGCTTGTTGATGATCTCTATGTCGGTCTCAATCATTCTTCTTGTTTTCCGGGCGGCTCAGGCCGGTTCGCGGCGGGCAATGTCGCGGTGTCTCACCTGCACATGCATCTGTTCATGAAAGCGGGCAGCAATGCGTTCCACCATATAGACCGAACGATGCTGGCCGCCGGTGCAGCCTATGGCCACGGTGACATAACTGCGGTCGTTCTGGCGGAACTCCGGCAACCACTTTAGCAGGAAGCCGGACAGGTCCATATACAGGCTTTCCACCAGGGCATCGCCATCGAGAAAATCTTTCACTTCGGCATCCTGGCCTGTCCTGGGGCGCAGGTCGGGTTGCCAGTGCGGATTGGGCAGGCAGCGCACGTCGAAGACCAGGTCGGCATCCAGTGGCACGCCGTGCTTGTAGGCGAAGGACTGGAAGAGCACGGTGAGACTGGTGTCGGCATGGCCTTCCAGCCGCTCCCGCAACTGGCTGCGCAGCTCGTGCACATTGAGCGCACTGGTGTCCAGGTGCAGGGTGGCGAGGGTGCTGACCGGGTCCAGCAGGCTGCGCTCCAGGTCTATTGCTTCTTTCAGCGAGCGTGATTTGGTGCTCAGGGGGTGGCGCCGGCGGGTGGCGCTGAAGCGCGCCAGCAGCACGTCTTCCCGCGCATCCAGATAGACCGTGGTGACATTCACGCCGCGCGCTGTAACGGCTTTCAGGATGCTTTCGAAACGCGACAGGTCTTCGGCCATATTGCGCGCATCAATGCCGATGGCCAGTCGCGTGTTTTCACCGTCAGGACGGTTTTTCACAGCGTCCGCCAGTTGTGGCAGCAGGCCCAGCGGCAGGTTGTCCACGCAGTAATAGCCCATGTCTTCCAGCACATGCAGGGCCGTGGTTTTGCCGGAGCCGGAACGGCCGCTGATGATGAGGAGCTGCATCTGGAAGGGCTTCCCTGGAGAACTGGTGCTGATGCCTCATGGTCGGGGCGCCGGTCCCAAGTTTCAACCGCAGTATTGTCATTTTTACCGCGGCTCAAGGCATGCTGTCGTGCTGTGTTGCGAAGAACAGGGGAGCCGGAAAAAGCAGTGCTTCCCCTCCTGCTGCAGGGACGTACGTGAGGAGCTGAACCACCCTCTGTTCTTTGCGGAATGACGGCTCTAAAGAAATAGGAAGCAAGCCAGGTAAATTCCATAAAAAAACCCGGCCAGGGCCGGGTTTTCGCAAGAGCAGCCGCTCAGTGGCGCCGCTGGATTTTTTCCTTGTGCCTGACGATCTGGCGGTCGAGCTTGTCGGTCAGCAAGTCTATGGCAGCGTACATATCGGGCGACTCGGCATTGGCGAACAGCTCGGCACCGGCAATGCGTATGGTGGCCTCGGCTTTTTGCACCAGCTTGTCGATGCTGAGTATCACTTGCATGCTGGTGATGTGATCAAAGTGGCGCTCGACTTTTTCGAGCTTGCTGTTCACGTAGTCCTTGAGGGCCTGGGTGACTTCGACGTGGTGACCGCTGATGACCATTTGCATGGGGCCTTTCCTCTTTGTGGATGGACAAACGGCGGGGCCTTGCAGCAATCCTGTGGCGGCCGGTTGGCGGGCAGCGGCGGTGGCCTGGTCCGGATGACTCAAGTGCGCACCGGGTGCCCGTACGGCCTGGTCAGGGCTGGAGCAGAGGTCCCGTTTTTGATGGCGCGGCACCAGCCGGGGTGGCCGGTGTCCGTCATCCTCATCCGTACCGGCCCTGATTTCCGGGCTGGTGCAGATGCAAAAACACGGGTCAGCCGGCTATTGGCCGGACTGACCGGGGGACCTACTCGTCTGTACAAAAAGCGTCGAACATGACCCGACTCTAGCACAGGGCCGGCTTGCCGGAGCAAGCCCCTTTTGTCCGGGACCAAAGGTTTCTGCGGGGAAAAAACGACAGGAAGCGGCGGCTTGATTCCCGAGTGTTTTACTCGTGAATCGGCAAGCCGTTGATTTCTCGTGGGGCTGGCTGGAGCAGCTGTTCGCTTGTGCAGTGCCTCAGGCTCAACAGCGAGCGAGCCAGAGGGATGCAAGGCATAAAGCCAGCAAAGAAGCGGAGTTTACTTGGAGTAAATGAGCATTCTTTGCTGGCTTTATCCTCGGTACCCTCTTGAGGGGTAAACGCCGCAGACCCGACGCGCAGCCGATGTTGTTCAGACCAGGCGCTTGCGCTCGTTGGACGGCGGGATATTCAGGGATTCGCGGTATTTGGCAATGGTGCGGCGCGCCACCTCTATGCCCTGTTCCAGCAGCAGGTCGGCGATCTTGTTGTCCGAAAGCGGCTTGCGCGCGTCTTCTGCGGCCACCAGCTTCTTGATCATGGCGCGTATGGCGGTGCTGGAGGCCTCGCCGCCGCCCGTGGTGCTGACGTGGCTGGAGAAAAAATACTTCAATTCGAAAATGCCGCGCGGCGTGTGCATGAATTTCTGCGTGGTCACGCGCGAAATGGTGGACTCGTGCATGCCGACTTCCTCGGCAATGTCGCGCAGCACCATGGGCTTCATCGCTTCGGGGCCGAGTTCGAGAAAGGCGCGCTGGTGCATGACGATGCAGGAGGCGACTTTCAGCAGGGTTTCATTGCGGCTTTGCAGGCTCTTGATGAACCAGCGCGCTTCCTGCAGGTGGTTGCGCAGATAGGTGTTGTCGGCGCTGGAGTCGGCGCGGCGCACCAGCGAGGCGTAATTGCTGTTCACGCGCAGTTTGGGTGCGGTTTCCGGATTCAGTTCCACCGTCCAGCGGTCGTGCTTGCGGTGCACGATCACGTCCGGGGTGATGTATTCGGTTTCGCTCACGCTGCCGATGCGGCCGCCCGGATTCGGATTCAGCGTCTGCACCAGGCTGATGGCGGACTTGAGGCCAGACTCCGTGAGCTTGAGCTTGCGCATGATGCCCGCGAAATCACGGCTGCCCAGCAGGTCGATGTAGTCACGCACAAGGGCGATGGCGTCGCTGCGGCTGCGTGTTTCTTCCGGCAGCTGCCTGAGCTGTATCAGCAGGCATTCACGCAGGTCGCGCGCCGCCACGCCGGGCGGATCGAACTGCTGGATGCGGTGCAGCACGGCCTCCACTTCATCCATTTCCACGGCAAAGGGGTCTTGTGGATCAGCCACGGCCGCGAGGATGTCGTCCAGGCCGGCGGTGAGATAGCCGCGCTCGTCGATGGCATCGAGTATGGCCATGCCGATGGCGCGATCGAGGTCGGAAAAGGGCGTGAGGTTGAGTTGCCAGGCAAGATGGCCGGCCAGGGTTTCCGGGGCGGCGCTGCGCGCCTCCAGCGGATTGTCGTCGTCCTCGTTGCCGCTGCCGGCGCTCGTGGTATTGGCGCTGCCACTCGAGAACACGTCTTCCCAGAGCGAGTCCACCGGCAACTCGTCCGGCATGGATTCATTGCTGTTGATGTCCACCGGCACAGGTTCTTCGCCGTTGTCAGCTGCTTCACGTGCCAGGGCCTCTTCGGCGGCGGCGTAATCAATGGGGGTGTCGTCGGCTTTTTCGGCAGGCTCGCCGTCATCGTCGGCGGCTTCCAGCATGGGATTGGAGTCCAGCGCTTCCTGGATTTCCGTTTGCAATTCCAGTGTGGATAACTGCAGGAGCCGTATGGCCTGTTGCAGTTGGGGCGTCATGGTCAGGTGCTGACCGATCTGTAATTGCAGGGTGGGTTTCATCGACAACGGGGCTCCCGCGCCCGGGCAGGGAGGTCCGGGCGTGAAGCACGCAGTATAGCGCTGGTCGCGTTTTTGCTAAAAGCAAAAAGCAGGCCGCTTTGGCGGGTAAGCAGGCATTGATATCGTTTTGGATACAAAAAGCCAGCATTAGCCGGGGCTGGTGTCGGCCGGCAGACGCAGTACCCGGAGGATGGCAAGCAGGATGGCGGCGCCGAGCGCCCCGAACAGCAGGTCGGTAAAGTCGATGGCATCGGCCGGATGGAGCGCTGCCATGCCGAGAACGTCGGCAAACAGCCAGCGTCCGCACAGGGCGCCCGCGATACCGGCGAGGAAAGGGAGCCAGAATGCCTGGGGACTGTCGCTGCCAAGAGTGGACAGTCCGCCCATGATGCCCCCGATGACGACGACGGCAAGCCAGTCCATAAGTCCCCCTGAAACCCGGGCTGCTGATGCAGAATGCATTTCACGCTAGAAGAGGCGGGTGGGGGCTTCCGGTGGTGCTTTGGCGGTGATTTGCGCGGATTTGTAAGGACTGTGGCAAATATGTTGGGCAGGCGGGAAGGCATCAGTTTTTGAGAGGAGCGGTCTCAGTCGCGATGTTTTCCTTGCCTTGTTTCATCACTTTTTTCTATCTGGCAAGAAAACATCGCGGCTGGCCCTGCATACCCTTCGGTAGAGCCGCTTCCAGCGGGACAGGCTGTCTTCAAAGGCTGAACTGGTCGCCGAGATACACCTTGCGCACGGTTTCATTGGCCAGGATGTCGGCAGTCGTGCCTTCGGCAATTACCTGGCCGGTGCTGACGATATAGGCCTTCTCGCAGATATCCAGGGTTTCGCGCACATTGTGGTCGGTGATGAGCACGCCGATGCCGCGGTTCTTCAGGTGCGTGATGATGCCCTTGATGTCGGAGACGGAAATCGGATCCACGCCGGCAAAGGGCTCGTCCAGCAGCACGAATTGCGGTTCGGCGGCCAGGGCGCGGGCAATTTCCGCGCGACGGCGCTCGCCACCGGAAAGGCTCATGCCGGCATTCTTGCGGATATGCGTGATGTGGAATTCCTCCAGCAGGGATTCCAGTTTTTCCTTGCGCGCTTTTTTGTCCAGATCGCGGCGCGTTTCCAGGATGGCCATGATGTTCTGCTCGACAGAAAGCTTGCGGAAAATCGAGGCTTCCTGCGGCAGGTAGCCGATGCCGCGGCGGGCGCGACCGTGCATGGGCAGGTTGGAGATATCTTCCTTGTCGATATGGATGCGGCCGGCATCCATGGGCACGAGGCCGACGATCATGTAGAAGCTCGTGGTCTTGCCGGCGCCGTTGGGGCCGAGCAGGCCGACAATCTGCGCGCTGGCCACCGACAGCGACACATTCTTCACCACCTGGCGGCCCTTGTAGCTCTTGGCCAGGCCTTCGACGATCAGCTCACTCACTTCCTGGCATCCTTCTTGTTGAGCTCGCCACGCGCCTGGGGCGGGAAAACCAGTTGCACGCGATTGCTGCCATCGCCTTTGGCGTCCACCTGTTGCTTCTGGCTGTTGTAGGTGATGGTCTGGCCACTGAAACTGCTGCCGTCCTGCTTCAGTCTGGCATTGCCCGTCAGCGTGATGATTTCGTTTTTGGCATCGTAATCGATGCGTTGTGCTTCGGCGGTCACCATGCCCTTCTTGGGGTCGGGTTGCTGCTGGTAATGCGCAGGATTGCCCTTGGACACAGTGGAGAGGATGGCGCCTTTCTTGTCCGTGGTGATGATGATTTCTTCCGCACGGATTTCCAGCGTGCCCTGTTTCACCACCACGTTGCCGCGATAGGTGGCAATGCCGGTCTTGCCATCGGCGGTGGCCGTATTGGCACTGACCTGTACGGGCTGGTCGCGGTCGGTGGGCAGGGCCTGTGCGCTTCTCATCCCCAGAAAAACGGGGACCAGCAGGGCAAGCATGTCAGCGGGGTGCAGGCGCATAGTTTCCGGTCACATTGTCATTCAGGATGAGATTGCCGCTGCGGATGTTGGCTTCCATGCCGCGGCTGGCAAGCCGGCCCTGCGGGCTGGTGATTTTTACCGTGCTTTTCGTGTACAGGCGCTCTTCCCGCGGGAAGACGTGCAGCGTATCGGTATCCAGTGTGACGGGCACGGCCGCCGGATCACGACGTTCGGCGTGTACGGCGTCGGTCAGCAGCACTTCGGTATTGCCGTTCAGCAGTTGTCCGTGCCGCGAGGTGAGGCGCCAGCTTTCCCGGCCGTTGTCGTAGAGCGTGAAAACGGGTGCGTCCATTTCCGCCATGTCGGCCGGCTTGTCATAGTGGCGGACTTCCGGGGCGTAGAGACGGCGTTCCACCTGGCCGCGTTCATTGGTTTCCAGGCCGTTGATTTCCTGTACCACGTAATCCGGCCGGCCCTTTTCCTCGTCGCCGGCCACT
>JASLCO010000353.1 GCA_030146505.1 Moraxellaceae bacterium | reverse complement strand
CGCACCTCGTGATGCACGGTTCGTCCAGCGTGCCGCAGGACTGGCTCAAGATCATCAACGAGCACGGTGGCGCCATCAAGGAAACCTATGGCGTGCCGGTGGAGCAGATTGTCGAGGCCATCAAGCATGGCGTGCGCAAGGTGAACATCGACACCGACCTGCGCCTGGCGTCCACCGGCGCCATCCGCCGCTTCCTTGTCAAGGATCCGGCCGAGTTCGATCCGCGCAAATACCTGAAGGAAACCGTCGCCGCCATGCGCGACATCTGCATCCAGCGTTACGAAGCCTTCGGCACCGCTGGCCAGGCCAGCAAGATTCGCGTGCTGTCGCTGGAAAAGATGACAGACCGCTACGCCAGTGGCGAGCTGAAGCAAAGCGTCAAATGATGCACGGGCGTTTTGCGTAATTACCGCAAGAAAGGGCCTCGAACGAGGCCCTTTTTTTGTGGCGTATCTCTGTGATTGCGCTGTCGTTCCAGCGTGAAGACCAAGGGCAGCACCGGAATCCAGACAGCCATCCCTTCTTCTTGTCCCCGCTTCCTGCTTGGTGGCTGCGGCTCATCACTTGTCCTGGCAAACCAGCACCGGACAGGCGGCACAAGGCGCCCGGTCAGCGGCAGCCGGTCGGTTGGTGATGCCGGCAAGGCTGTACTACTTTTGTTCTCGTTGTTGATCTGAAGCGTTTCATTTTTCCCGGAAAGCGGCTGTTTTTTTCGTGCGCTCATGCGAGCCGTGCGCGGGGAAGTGTTGCTGATTTTCAGGGAGCTTCCCGTGTTCGGGGAGTTGAAGAATGCCGGCATTGGCCAGCAGGGATGAAAGATCATGAAGGATTCAGGAGCAATCCGCACTGCAGCGCCCGAAGTCTCTGCCGCTCGCGAGCGGGGCGTTCTCTTGCAGGTGCTCGTGGTGGACGACAGTTCGGCCGTGCGCCAGTACATGACCGCCAAACTCAAGCAATTGGCGGGCAACTCCTTCCAGTTGGCCATAGATGCCGCCGCTTCCGGCGAAGAGGCCGTGGAGTGTGTGAAGCGCAAGGCCTACGACCTGGTCTTTCTCGATGTGGTCATGCCGGGCATGGGCGGGCACGAGGCCTGCCGCCAGATCAAGGCCATACGCAAGACCCGCGTTGCCATGCTGTCCAGCCTCAAGTCCGGTGTCGATCATCACGAAGGCCACCTGGCCGGCTGTGACAACTATCTCACCAAGCCGCCACAGGATGTGGATGTGCAATCGGTGCTCCGCATCGTCTACCTGCGCAAATCCATCGCCCCCACCGGCGCCACGCTCGGAATTGCCGGGGCAGGGAAATGAGCGGCATGGACGAGACACTGCGGGCCTTCCTGGTCGAAAGCACGGAAAACCTCGCACATCTGGAAGAAGACCTCGTCGTGCTGGAGCGCACGCCACAGGACGCGGCCACGCTGGCGCGTGCTTTCCGTGCCGTTCACACCATCAAGGGCACCTGCGGCTTTTTCGGTTTCAACCGCATGGAAGCGCTCACGCATGCGGCAGAGGATGTCATGGTGAGGTTGCGCGACGGCCATCTGGCCATGTCGCGCCCGCTCACCAGCCTGTTGTTTGAATTCATTGATGCCGTGCGCCACATGCTGGCGCTCATAGAAGCCAGCGGCGAAGAGGGTGGTGACGATTTCCCGGCACTGATCCAGGCGTTTCACGGATTTCTCGAAGGCCGGCAAGATGACAGCAGGCCGGTCGTGGAAATCGTGGCAGGCGACGAGCAGGACGGGAGCCGTGCCGTGGCCGATTCCGCCATCCGCGTGGACGTGGGCCTGCTCGACAAGCTCATGAATGTGGTGGGCGAGCTGGTGCTCACGCGCAACCAGATATTGCAGTATGCCGGCAACCAGATGGACCCGGTGCTCAGCAGTGCCTCGCAGCGCCTCAACCTCATCACCACCGAGCTGCAGGAAGGCGTGATGAAAACGCGCATGCAGCCCATCAGCACGGTATGGAGCGCGTTCCCGCGGCTGGTGCGTGATCTTGAACTGCACACCGGCAAGAAAGTGAAGCTGGAGCGGGAAGGCGGCGACACGGAACTGGATCGCAGTCTCCTGCAGGCCATCAAGGATCCGCTGACGCATCTTTTGCGCAATGCCGTGGATCATGGCCTGGAATTGCCGGAACAGCGGCTGAAGGCCGGAAAACCCGAAACCGGCCTGCTGCGCCTGCGTGCCTTCCATGAAAGCGGTTATGTCATCGTGGAAATCAGCGACGATGGCGCCGGCGTGAATCTCGACGCCGTGCTGGACCGCGCCATGACGCGTGGCCTGATACGGCAGGAACAGGCGGGCCAGATCAGCGAGCGTGAAATCCTGAACCTGCTTTTCCTGCCGGGATTTTCCACTGCCGCGCAGGTCACCAATATTTCCGGGCGCGGTGTGGGCCTGGATGTGGTGCGCAACAATGTGGAGCGTGTTGGCGGCACCGTGGACATACAGACTCGCCCCGGCCAGGGCACGTCTTTCAAGGTCAGGATTCCGCTGACGCTGGCCATCATTCCTGCACTGGTCACCACCTGCCACGACGAGCGCTATGCCATTCCGCAAGTCAACCTGCTGGAAATCGTGCGCCTGGACAGCGACGAGCGCCGCCTGAAGATAGAACCGGTACATGAGTCGCTGGTCTATCGCCTGCGTGGCCGCCTGCTGCCACTGGTGGACTTGCGCCAGGTGCTGGGGCTGCCACCACGCAACGATGATGCCGCCCTGCACATCCTCGTGCTGCAGGCCGACAGCCGCGAATTCGGCCTGCTGGTCGATACCGTGCGTGACACCGAAGAAATCGTGGTCAAGCCGCTGGGCCGTCATTTCAAGAACGTGAACTGCTTTGCCGGCGCCACCATCATGGGCGACGGCCGCGTGGCGCTGATCCTTGATGCCGTGGCGATTGCGCAACGTGCGCACGTACTGTTGGAAAGCCAGCATGCGGCCGCCTGGAGCAAGGTGCAGGAAGCGGTTGCCAGCGGCAACCATGACCGTCATTCACTGCTGCTCTTCCGCATCGGTGCCCAAGGGCAGGGCGCGCTTCCGCTTTCCAGCGTGCAGCGCCTGGAAGAATTTGCCATGGCCAGCATCGAATATTCCTGTGGCCGTGAAGTGGTGCAGTACCGCGGCCAGATATTGCCGCTGGTGCACATGGGCAGGCTGCTGGAACTGGCACCGGAGCAATCCCTGCCGCAGGGGCTGTTGCAGGTCATCGTGCATGCCAGTACCGAAGGCCTTGTCGGCCTGGTGGTGGACGGCATCATCGATATCGTCGACGAGGAAATCACCACGTTCTCGCGCCAGGGCGGGCAACGCATCGTGCGTGGTTCTGCCGTGGTGAAAGGCCGCGTCACTGATCTTGTCGACATGGAGGAAGTGATCGTCATGGCGCGGGCCGGCCTGCTGCGCCCGGAAGCGCCCATGAGCGAAGGCGGCACACGTCATGAATGAAAAAAACCTCTACTGCACTTTTTTCATTGGCGACCAGTACTACGGCATTCCCGTGGGCGATGTGCAGGAAGTGCTGCAAAGCCAGCCACTGACACGCGCACCGCTGGCACCGACGGCCGTGGCCGGCCTCATGAACCTGCGCGGGCAGATCGTCACTGCCATTGATGTGCGCCGCGTGCTGCGCTCGCGGGGGGGCGAGCACGCTGAAGAAAAAATGAACCTGGTCATCCGGCATGCCGGTGCGGAAGTCAGCCTGCTGGTTGACCGTATCGGCGATGTGGTGACCGTGGATGAAAGCCGGGTGGAGCGTCCGCCGGAAACCCTGCAGGGCTCGGCCCGGGAGTTCATCCGTGGCATCTGTCCGCAGGAGGGCAGCCTGCTGCTGCTCATGGATGTACACGCCATGCTGGATGATGAAAGTTGCGTGCGAGCTGCACAGGCCGCTGAACAATAATGAGAGGGATGTGAAATGAGTGATCAAGTCCAGGGACAAAAAGAAAATGCACGCACGCCGTCGCGCTCCAAGCTGACCCGCTCGCGCGAGTCGCTGTCACTGTTCGAGCTTATCGGTGGCGCGCCTGCCATCGAGGCGGCGGTGGAAGAGCTTTACAAGCGCATCATGGCGGATGCGCGGCTTGCGCCGATGTTCAAGGAAGAGCGCCTGCCGCAGCTCAAGAAACAGCAGGCGGATTTCTTCACCCAGGCACTGGGCGGCGGGGCGGTCTATCGCGGGCCGTCCATGAAGGAGGCCCATGCCGGTTTCCACATCGGCGCAGAGCAGTTCGGCCAGGTTGCCGAGCATTTGCAGGCCAGCCTGCAGCATCTGGGCGTGGACAATGAATACATCAGCGCCATCCTGGAAAAGATCGGTCCCCTGGCAAATGCCATCATCAACAAGAAAGACAAGGCGCAAGGCGGTGAGGTGGTCCCACGTGCAGGCCTTGGCGAGATACGGCTCACGCAGGAAAAGACGGCGGAGCTCCTTGGCGAGCTTTCCGGCCTGCGTGGCATCGTGGACAGCCTGCAGACCAATGTGTTCGTGGCCAACATGGACCTCAACATCGTCTACATCAATCCCATGGCGATGGAGACCCTGCACACCATCGCCGATCCGATCTGGCAGGCCTTTGGCGTCCGCATCGAGGACATACTCAACGGCCACATCCACCGTTTCCACCGTGATCCCAAGCGCGTGGAGGCCATCCTGCGCAGCCCCGGCGCGCTGCCGCATGCCGCCAAGTTCGAGTTTGGTGGCATCACGCTGCGCACGCGCATCAACGGTGTCTACGGCAGTGCCGGCAAGCTGGTGGGTTATACCGTGAGCTGGGAAGACGTGACTTCGGAGCTGATCCAGCAGAACGAAATCCAGCGCCTCACCAATATGGTGGAGCAGATGCCCACCAACGTCTTCCTCTGCGACCGCGACCTCACCGTGGTCTACATCAATCCGGCTGCCAGCCGCACCCTGATCCGCATCGAGCCCTACATCAAGGTCAAGGCGGTCGACATGGTCGGTACCAATATCGACATCTTCCACAAGAATCCGGCCCACCAGCGCCGCATCCTTTCTGATCCGAAGAACCTGCCGCATCGCACCATCATCACCGTCGGCCCGGAAAAACTGGACCTGCTGGTGAGCGCCATCATGGATGCGCAGGGCAATTACGTCGGTCCCATGCTGACCTGGGAAATCATCACCGAAAAAGTCACGCTGGAAGAGCGCATCCGCGATTCCGTGGGCGTGATCGCCACCTCCTCCGACGCCATGATCAGCACCAGCGCCCAGATGTCGTCCTTTGCACAGGAGGCCTCGACGCAGGCCACGTCGGTGGCGACGGCCGCAGAAGAAATCAACAAGAGCGTGCAGGCGGTGTCCAGCGGCATCGAGGAAATGGGCTCCAGCATCAAGGAGATCGCCAAGAACGCCAACGATGCCGCGCGCGTGGCCGACGAAGCCGTGCGCATTGCCGAAGGCACCAACACCACCATAGGCAGCCTTGGCATCAGCAGTGCTGAAATCGGCAAGGTCATCAAGGTCATCACCGGCATTGCGCAGCAGACCAACTTGCTGGCGCTGAACGCCACCATAGAAGCCGCGCGTGCCGGCGAGGCAGGTCGCGGTTTTGCCGTGGTGGCCAACGAAGTGAAGGAGCTCGCCAAGGAAACTGCGCGCGCCACCGAAGACATCGGCCAGAAGATCGAGGCCATCCAGGGCGGTGTCAAAGGTGCAGTGGACGGCATTGCCCGCATCAGCGAGGTCATCCACCACATCAGCCAGGTGCAGGGCTCGATCGCTTCCGCTGTGGAAGAGCAGACCATCACGTCCAACGAGATTGCACGGCGTGTGACCGAGGCCGCGCGCGGCACTGACGATATCGCGCGCAGCATCACCAGCGTGGCCACGGCCGCCGGCAGCACCAGCGAAGGGGCGGCCAGCACGCGCGAGGCGGCCAGCGAGCTGGCCAAGATGGCGGCCGAGCTGCAGGAACTGACGTCAACCAAGCGCAACTGAGAGCGGTTCATGCGCTGCAAGCTGCCTGCACAAAAAGGAGGTGCATGATGCCCAATGCCCTGGTGATTGATGACTCGCGTGCCATGCGCATGCTGATCGGCGACACCTTGCGCGGCATGGGTTTTGCCGTTGACGTGGGGGTGGATGGCAGCGCGGCCATTTACCGCCTCGACGACGGCATCAGCCGCGATGT
>JASLCO010000379.1 GCA_030146505.1 Moraxellaceae bacterium | reverse complement strand
TTTTCGGCTGCATATTTATTTTAACGAAAGTCACTGGATTCCCGCTTCCGCGGTAATGACATGTTTTTTTTGGAGCGGCTTTAGCCGCGAACCTTGGCCCACACAATACATAAAAGGTTCGCGGCTAAAGCCGCTCCTACAAAACCTTGTCATTCCCGCGGAAGCGGGAATCCAGTGACTTTCTTGAAACTACCTTTGCAGCCTAAAAAGTCACTGGGCCCCCGCCTGCGCGGGGGCGACAGTTTTCCTTATCTGTATTACTTGTTCGCCACAGCACCAGCCGCAAACAGCTTTTCGATATCAGCAGTGCTGAAACCGAAATCACGCAACACGGCTTCGCTGTCCTGGCCCATGGGTGTCATGGGAATCGGAGCAGCGGTTTCGGAGCGTGAGAAACGCGGGGCAGGCGCGGGCTGCAGCTGGCCACCCACATCGATGAAGGTATTGCGTGCCTTCATATGCGGATGCTGCGGCGCTTCGTCCAGATTCAGCACAGGCGCGAAGCAGGCATCGGTGCCGTCGAGCAGGGCGCACCATTCATCACGGCTCTTGGTTTTGAAGATGGCCATGATTTTCTTTTTCTGCTCCGGCCAGATGGCCATATTCATCTGCGGGCCGTAAGTGTCGTCAGCGAGGCCAGCCTTTTCTTTGAGGATGGCGTAGAACTGCGGCTCGATGGCGCCCACGGAAATGAATTTGCCGTCAGCGGTTTCATACACATCGTAGAAAGGCGCGCCGGTATCCAGCAGATGCGTGCCGCGGTTATTGCTGAACATGCCCACATTCTTCAGGCCGTAGAACATGGCCATGAGCGAAGCGGCGCCGTCCACCATGGCAGCGTCCACCACCTGACCCTTGCCGCTCTTGGAGGCTTCCAGCAGGGCGCAAACAATGCCGTAAGCCATGAGCATGCCGCCGCCGCCGAAATCACCCACCAGGTTCAGCGGGGGCGCCGGTACTTCAGCCGTGCGGCTCATGGCGTGCAGGGCGCCGGTGAGGGCGATGTAGTTGATGTCGTGGCCGGCCAGCTGGGCCATGGGGCCGGTCTGGCCCCAGCCGGTCATGCGGCCGTAAACCAGTTTCGGGTTGCGGGCGAGGGCGGTTTCGGGGCCAAGGCCGAGGCGCTCGGTCACACCGGGGCGGAAGCCTTCGAAGATGGCATCGGCGCCCTCGCAGAGCTTGAGAACAGCTTCCACGCCTTCGGGCTTCTTCAGGTCTACTGCCAGGGTGCGGCGGTTGCGGAACAGGATGCCGTGGCCGGAAGCCTGCGCAATCATGGGGTTAACGCCGGGGCGGTCGATACGTATGACCTCGGCGCCCATGTCGGCCAGCATCATGCCGCAGAAAGGGCCGGGACCAATGCCAGCGAGTTCGATGATGCGGAAGCCGGTAAGCGGACCTGCCATGGGAGTCTCCGTGTGTTCTTGTTGATAGTGAATGGGTGGTCAAAAAAGGCGGCCATTCTGGCACGAAGTGACCTCGTGGTCAGCATGTAATAGGATGCCGGCCTGCCTCGCTATCACCGTGGAGAACAAAGAATGAACAGCCCCGCCACCCAGTTTTCGCCCGCCACCATGAGCCTGGAAGCCGCCCTGCGCGAACGCCGCTCCGTGCGCGGTTACAAGCCCGATCCGGTGCCCGAGGCCCTGCTTAAAGAAGTCTTCGAGCTGGCCCAGCTCGCCCCCTCCAACTGCAATATCCAGCCCTGGCAGGTCTTCGTGGCCTCCGGTGCCACGCGTGACGAACTCAAAAAGCGCATGGTCGAGCGCGCCATGAGCGGCGCCCCCGTCAATCCCGATTTCGAGCACCTGCCCAACTTCGAGGGCGTGTACCGCAAGCGCCAGGTGGATTGCGCCGTCGAGCTCTACAACAATATGGGCATTGCCCGCGACGACAAGATGGGCCGCATGCGCGCCACCCTGCGCAACTTCGAACTCTTCGATGCCCCTCACGTCTGCTTCATCGGCATGGACAAAAGCTTCGGCGTCACCGTCGCGCTGGATGTCGGCATGTATGTCCAGTCCCTCATGCTCATCATGGCCGCCAACGGCATAGGCTCCTGTGCGCAAGGCTCCATGCGTTATTACCCGGATGATGTGCGTGAAGTATTCGGGGTAGGGGAGAACACGGCGATTCTGCTCGGCATTTCTTTTGGTTATGAAGATGAAGCCGTGGCCGCGAACAAGACTCGTGTGGGAAGGGCGCCGCTTGGGGAGAATGTGGTTTTTAGGGGGTGAGATAGAAATAAGTGAGTGTCTGTAACGGCGCCTATGTTGTATTGGGGGCTGCCCCAGCGAAGTGCGCGCCGGAGAGAGTGTAATGTTCGATCATATTGTATTGCGGCGAACTCACAGCGGAGATGCGATCTCGGCGGGCGATATTGCCGAGGCGCTTCTGTATTACCAGAAAGTGCAACTCTTTATTGATCGAGGAACTCTTTTTCGCCTGATAGAGCAGCTCGGTTTAGGTCAGACGCTAAGCCTCATTCGCCGAAAAGATCTATCGGCGGTGTACTGCGAGGAGATTCTTGGAGTTCACTCAGAGAGTATGGGTGGAACCCAGCGCCACAATTTGGTCGCAATGATGATGGCAGGTCATGAGGGTGTTGGCCATCTTAAG
>JASLCO010000296.1 GCA_030146505.1 Moraxellaceae bacterium | reverse complement strand
CATGGTGTTGTCGAGGTGGCTGGCCACGAGGTCACGCATGCGCTGGCCGAAATTGGCGGGGAATCTGTCTCGCCAGATCACGAGGTCGGCTACCACCATGGCAAGCGGCAAGTGCAGGATGCCGCCCTTGGCGCCCAGGCCCTTTTTCATTTCCAGGGCGCGGAAGGTGACAGCAGGCGCGGCCACCATGTCCACTTCGCCGGTATTGAATTTCACGAAGGCGTCGGTGATGTCGCTGGCCACCGGCACGGCGTCCAGCATTTGCACGAATTCCGCCTGTGACTTGTCCCAGGCCAGCACGGCCACGCGTTTGCCTTTGGCGTTGGCGATGCTGCTGTCGTTGCGGTTCTTGAGGTGGATGTAGGCGGCGCCGAAGGGCACGATGCCGGCCACTTCCACGTCATCCTGGATCATGAGCGGCGCAAGAGCCGGCGTCGCCAGGGTTCTCAGGGCCTGGTAAAGGTCGGCATAGCCCGGGAGCGAGCCCGGCGAGATCAGGGTGCCGACGAAGCGGTTGTATTGCCGGGCCTGCAGGCCGTCCATGAGGGCGAGATCGCAGCTCTTGTTCTGGAAATCCTTGAGCATGCCGGCTTGCTGCGGATAGGCACGCACATCAGCCTCCACGCCCCAGCCCTTGGCTTCCAGCGCCAGGTCCTTGATCTGGTTGGCGGCGGGGCCTATGGGGCCGGCCGGATCATAAACGCAGAAGGTGAGCGCGGCGGAAACCGGCGAGCCTGTTGCCAGCAGGGCCAGCGCCAGCAGGATTTTTTTCATGGAAGGGCATCCTTGTTGTTTTTTGTCGTGATGGCTTCGTGCCACTGTTTTTCGGGAATTTATATACATGACTCTCTTTCACGTGTTTTCGTCATCCCGGCGAAAGCCGGGATCCATGCGGCCATGATTTTTTCACCGCATCATGGTTTCCGGCCTTCGCGGGAACGACGATTCAAGAGAGCAGGAGAGTCATGTATATAAACCCCTCTCCTCAATTTCTGCTTCGTGAAAACTTCAGGGTGATTTGGCTTGGGCCAGACCGGTTTTCAGCAGGTGGGCCAGCGTACGTATATTGTCGGTCAGGTGGCTGCACGACAGGGTGGCACCGCTGATATTGCTGATGTCGGCGTCCAGTTGCAGTGTCGAATCGGCGTTCTTGCCGATGAATTGCCGGCGCCAGGGCTTGTGGTCGTGCACTTCCTGGCCGTGGGCTTCCTTGTAGTTGAGGATTTCCACCTGCCGTATCACGGCATTGGCATCGAAGCTGATCGCGTAATCAAAAAAATCATCACGGCCGCGGGCGGCATCGGTGATGAAATAGCCAAGCAGTTCATTGCCTCGCCGTGCTTCCCACAATTTCACATGGCGTATGCGCACGTCTTCATCCAGCTCACGGGCCAGCTTCTCCTGCCATTGCCGCAGGGAATCGGCGGGCACGCTCACGTAGCGGTCGGCCTCGGGGAACAGGAGCTGGCGGGCTTGCGTTTCCGAGAGATAGGTCACGGCATGCGCCGGCACCACGAGGGCGGCGGCCGGCAGCAGGCTCCAGGCAATCAGTTCGGACAGCGGGCGGCGGCTCATGGCTTATTTGTCGTTGGTCAGGCGGGAATTGCCGAAGGCGGTCCACAGTTCAAGGCGGGTGAACCAGCCGGCTTTCTTGCCCTTGATGCGCGCCTTGGCCTCTTTGTAGGCCGGATTCTGCAGCAGTGCGTCGGGCAGGATGACATGGCCGACGCGGCTGCCCCACATGCTGGTTTCATACACGCTCTTGCCGAACCAGGTGTAATCGGAAAAACCGTACCCCTTGCTGAGGCGTGGCGGCAGGTTGGCCTTGGTCATGGTGATCTGCAACTGCATCAGCGGCCACAGGAAGAAGCCGCCGACGCTGTGCACGCCGAACAGGTAATCAGCGAGCTCGCGGCTGGTCTTGGTCACGGCGAGCTGGTCGCTGGCGCGCATCTTGTCGCAGTAGGCGACAAAATCCAGCCAGTGTGCGGGCAGAGCTTCTTCGCGTATGCCGAAGAGATAGGCGAAGAGCTTGCTCTCCTGGTAGTACTGCTCCTTGTCCACATCGCTGACCTTGCCCACGGCCTCTTCGTACATCTTCATCTGGGTTTCCCACAGCGTGGCATGTACCCAGATCATGGCGGCCTCTTCATTGGCGCGGTATTCGCTGCCTTCGGCAAAGGCGCCGGCCTTGGCCTTGAGGTGGCCCTGCACCTTGACATGGATGCGGCGCACATCGCGCGCGGCTTCCAGCGCCTGCTCGCGCGAGCCGTAAATCATGGTGAGGATGTAGCGGAAGGTGTTGCGGCCGCGCTCCAGGGGTTTGTCGCGCACGACGGAGTGCTCATCAATCCCGGCCGTCACCCAGGGATAGGAAATCTGCAGCAGCAGCGCCTGGCCGGCCCCGAAGGCGCCGGGGGCGATATAGCGGTTGATCTTCCACATCATGGAGTCGGGGCCGAAGAGGCCTATCTTCGGGTCCGGTACTTCCTTGTGGATGAGCTTGAGCTGTTTTTCGAACTGTTCCTGTGTGATCCAGCGCGATTCGTTGCTGTTGTTTTCTTCCCAGAAGGATTTGCGGCGGGCCACGTCTTCATTGACGGCGGAAAAGGGTTTGTCGGCGGCAGGTGCTTCCGTGGCAGGGCTGCCTTCTGCCCAGGTACCGGTTCCGGCATCCGTGTCAGCGGCGGCCAGTTGCAGGCTTTCCGCGTCAGGATGCAGGGTCTGGCCGACATCCACCCACAGCGGCGGCTCGCTGGCATCGGCGCGGGCGACATCGGCCATGGCCAGGGGCGGCAGCAGGGTATTGTCGGCGATGCCGTCTTCAGCCTGCGCGAGGCCGGCCAGCAGCAGGCTGGAAAAAAGGGCACGGGCGAGGGGGATGCGCAGCATGTGTATCGTCCTCATCCGGGCTTTCGCAAAACGCACCGCAATGGTGGTGCAGGCAGCCCGTTGTTGTTGTTTTTGAAGAGTGCCAATGAAGCTGACAGATGTCATTTCGAGCAATGGCCGGAAATGACCTTTTCGCTTGCCGGCCGCTGGTCCATCACGGCTGCCGATGCTGTTGTTTCAGTGCGGTACGGCATCCGGCAGGGCGGCCAGCCGTGCACGCGCTGCCCGGTATTCCGTCTGCAGCCTGGCGACGAGAGCCGGTACCGTTGGCAGGTCTTGTATCACGCCCACTCCCTGTCCGGCACTCCAGATATCCCGCCAGACTGCCGCCGGGTTTTCCTGTCCGGATTCCAGCGGCAGCGCTGTTTCCGGGTCAAAGCCGCAGTGCTGCACGCTG
>JASLCO010000279.1 GCA_030146505.1 Moraxellaceae bacterium | reverse complement strand
ATGAAATCCAGGGTTTTCTGGATACGGGCACGGAGTTCGGCCACGGTCTTTTCATTGTCCTCGAACTTGGGGATATCCACGCCAGCCAGACGGCCAGCCGCGCCCTTGGCATGATCGGTGGCGATCTGCAGCTGGCGGGTGAAATCGAACATGTCCGGTGCCAGCCGGGCTGAGAGCAGCGTCCCCACATCCACACCCTTTTCGGCCGCATGGGCCTCGGCCTTGTCGAGCAGGCGCGACAGGCTTTTCAGTATCTGGCGGAAAGCGGGAATGGAAGCGTCATGAATACCAAATGCCATGGTGACATCCTCAGTTAAGGAGAAAAGGTGGCTGATTCTCTGCTGTCTGCCCCCGCCTGCCAAGGCGGAATACGTTCGCCAGACCTGCCTGCTGCAATAAAGACTTAATGGTGGCGTCACACTCATCGGCCTTAATGCCCCTGCTTGTTACGCGCGGGGCCTGTCGGGCAGCTGCGCTTTTTTCTCTTTTTGATAAGCCAGGTGAGTACACATCATGACCCACGCTCTCTATCGTCTGACGCCGCTGGCCTTGGCCTGCGCCGTCACGGCCGCCCTCACGGGCTGCGGCAGCAACGGGGGCGCCAGCCCCGCCGCCAGCGGCAGCACGCCCGCTTCGTCGGAACTGTCTTTCATCAACATTGATCCGGCCACGGCAGACATTGAAAAGACCATGGTGCGCACGTCACCCTCGATCACGGTGAACGGCGCCACCATGCCGGTCAGCTATATCCAGCTGGCCCGCTCCGGCGAAGTGCACGGCGACAACCCCGATACCAGTACCTATGGCCAGATTGTCGACGATCATCTGAAACCCGTGCTGAACGACGACAACACCCACTTCATCACCAACTACAACGATTTCACGTCCATCCTGAAAGTGGGCAACAAGCTGTTCAGCGTGGCCCAGTTCGAAAGCCAGCCAGGCGGCATGTATCTCTCCGAACTGCGCCAGGACAGCAAGACCGGCAAGCTTGCCGTTAAATCGTCGAAGGCATTGAACCTTTCCGCCATCAATGGCATCTGGAATCCCTGTGCCGGCATCGTGACGCCCTGGGAAACCCATCTGGGCAGCGAAGAATACGAGCCCGATGCCAAGACCAACCTCGCCGGCACCGGCGCGGGCCTGAAGAACATGGCCAAGTTCTTTGATGGCGGCACCACGGCAGGTGGCGACCTCAGCAAGGCCAACCCCTATTTCTGGGGCTTCCCGGTGGAAGTGGGCGTTACCAGCACCAATGTCATGAACGAAACCAATGGCTATGCCGTGCAGAAGCACTACAGCATGGGCCGCTTCGCGCATGAGCTTTCCTATGTGATGCCGGACAAGAAGACGGTGTACCAGTCCGACGACGGCACCAATGTCGGCCTCTACATGTATGTGGCCAAGGCCCCGGGCATGCTGTCTTCCGGCAAGCTCTACGCCGCCAAGTGGAACCAGACCAGTGCCGTCAGCAACAAGGACGACATCAACGCCGACATCAGCTGGATTGCCCTCGGCGAAGCCACGGATGACGAAATCAAGGGCCTGATCGACAGCGGCATCGCGTTTGCCGACATCTTCGACACAGCCGCTCCCACGGCAGGCAGCTGCCCGGCCGACTACAAGAGCGTGAACGCCAACGGCATCGGTCTTGAATGCCTGAAGCTGAAGACCGGCAAGGAAAAGGCCGCGGCCTTCCTGGAAACCCGCCGCTATGCCGCCTATCTCGGCGCCACCACAGAATTCCGCAAGGAAGAAGGTATTTCCTTCGATCCGGACGGCAAGAAGCTGTACGTGTCTTACAGCGAAGTGGACCAGGGCATGGAAGACGGCAAGAAGAATGGCGTGCTCCAGGACCTCACTGTCGCCTCTTCCTATGACGCCGGCACCGGCAACCACATCAAGGCCAACTTCAACTACTGCGGCGCGGTTTACGGCTATGACGTTGCCAGCGACAGCAGCATCGGCAGCGATTATGTATTGAAGAAAGCCAGCAACGTGATCGCCGGCATCATGACCAAGGCCAAGGATGCAGCGGGCGTCAACGCCTCGACCATTGATGCCTATCCGGCCGGCAGCCCCTACTACGCCATGATTCCGGAAGGCGGCAGCGCGCCGGCCACGGCCAAGAGCACCTGCTCGCAGGACGGCATTGCCAATCCGGACAACCTCACCTTCATCAAGGGCCAGAAAACCCTGCTGATCGGCGAGGACACCACCGATGGCCACCAGAATGACATGGTGTGGTCGTACAACATCGAGACGAAGGCGTTGACCCGCATCTTCACCACGCCCTACGGCGCGGAAACCACCTCGCTCTACAACTATCCGGACATCAACGGCTTTGGCTACATCATGGCCGTGATCCAGCATCCCTACACGGAAAGCGATTCACCGCTGGCGTCGGCCAGCAGCAGCGACCGCCAGTCCTATGCAGGTGTCATCGGTGCAACGCCGGTGCTGACCAGGAAGTAACACGCTCCCTGTCGCTCCGGCGCAAGCCGGGGCGATGCAAGGACGAACATGAAAAAGTTCCTGTGCAACTTTCCCGGTGCCGCCAGGCACCGGGTTTCTTTTTTCTGCAACATCTTCCCTGAAAACTGCGCCCTTCCATAACGCCTGCCCCCGACGGAGATCCCGATGCTGACTCGCGCCCTTGCCCTGCTCTCACTGGCCGTCATGCTCACGGCCTGCCATCGCGCGGAAAATGACGGCGGCGTGGACCTCTCATCGCAAGCCACCTACAACCCGCTCGCCTACATCCCTGCGCAATGCTTCACGCGCACGAAGGACACACCCGGAAGTGCCGCACAGAATCCCTGCTTCGCCTGCCACAACGAGGCACGGGCCCCCAACTACCTGGGCCAGCCGGAATTGCAGCTTTCTTATGCGCTGCCGCAGATACGCGCCGGCCACGGCATCATCAATCCGTGGACCAATCTTTTTCTGGACCGGCGCGAGGCCATCGCCAGGGTGAGCGATACCGACATCCTGAATTACGTGCAACGCGACAATTATTTCAACGCCCGCGGAGAAATTGACTTGGCCAACCGCCTGCGCCAGGTTCCCGCACGCTGGGATGTCGACCGCAACGGTCAATGGAACGGCTACATCCCCGACACCTGGTTCCATTTTGATGCGCAAGGCTTCGACACGACACCGGACGGCAGGCTGACCGGCTGGCGCACCTTTTCCTATTACCCCTTTCCGGGCGCCTTCCTGCCCACCAACGGCTCCTTCGACGATGTGCTCATCCGCCTGCCAGAGGCTTTCCGCCGCAGCACCGGCGGCCGCGAGGACCGCACTGTCTATATCGTCAACCTCGCCATCGTCGAGGCCATGATACGGCGCCAGGACGTGGCCATTGATCCCGTGGACGAGGCTGCGCTGGGCGCGGACCTCGACCGCGACGGAAAACTCGGCACGGCAAGCCGCATCGTGTTCGACTGGGAACCGGTCAAGGGCCGCAACATGAGTTATGTCGGCGAAGCCGGCGTCCTGCAGAAATCGGGGAAAGTGCACCTGGCCGCCGGCCTCTTTCCCGAAGGCACGGAATTCCTGCACAGCGTGCGCTATCTCGACGTGGAAAACGGCAGCCATGTCGTCCCTGCCAAACGCATGAAGGAACTGCGCTATGCCCGCAAGAAATCCTGGCTGACCTATGGCGACCTCAATGTGCAGGCCATACACGAAACCAATGAGGACACCCAGAATCCGGACCGTCCGGCAGAATTCTTTGGCAGCGTGGAGCGCGGCATGTCCAACGACATCGGCTGGGCCTACCAGGGCTTCATCGAAGACAGGAACGGTGAATTGCGCCCGCAGACGCATGAAGAAACCGTGTATTGCATGGGTTGCCATGGCCGCCTCTCGGCGACCGACGACGGCATTTTTTCCTTCTCGCGCAAAATTTCCGGCGGACAAGGCCGGGGCTGGCAGCACTGGTTGACACAGTATCGCCAGCCCTTGCCCGACCCCCTGACACTGGCGGGCCAGCCCGAATACGCCGGTTGGCTGCGCCAGAATCATGCCGGCGACGAATTCCGTGCCAACGATGAAGTCAAAACCCGCTTCTTCAATGCCGACGGAACCCCGAAGGCGGATGCCTTTGCCGCACTGGGCCGCGACATCAACACCCTGCTGCTGCCCAGCGCACAGCGTGCGCTGACACTGGACAAGGCCTATCGCCTGATCGTGCAGGAACAGTCCTTCATCAAGGGCCGCGATCCGGTAGTGGCCCCCGCCAGGAATGTATGGAAGGAAATCGGCCTGGATGAAGCCACCGGTATTGCAGAACCCGTGCCGACCGCGGCGTTGCGCTAGGGAGCGGTATTCCGGATTCTGTTTTGCCCCTTCACCCCGACCCTCTCCCCGCTTGCGGGGAGAGGGAGAAAAGCGCACGGGCGGGCTTTTGTGGAACAGCGCCCGCGGCAAAACAGTGCATGAGGCATGGGCAAAACCTGAAAGACCAGGTAATGGCTACCGCAAAACAGGCTGGCTGACAGAAGAACCGACATAGCCAATAAAAACACCCTGTCATTTCCGCGCCCAGCGCGGGAATGACGATGAGGTCGGGAACACCCATCCTCGTAGGTGCTAATTCATTCGCACATATGCACAGGATTTTGTGCGAATGAATTCGCACCTACAGCCGGGTGTATAAATCCGTAATCCGGGAAAACAAAAAGCCGCGCATGAGCGCGGCTTTTTGCTGGTCGACATTCCCTGGCAGCTTAGTGGCCGCCACCGGTCAAGCCCTTGAGGATGTCTTCGGCCACCTTCTTGGCGTCGCCGAAAATCATCATGGTCTTGTCCATGTAGAAGATGTCGTTGTCGAGACCGGCATAACCCGGGTTCATGGAACGCTTGATCACCATGACGGTACGCGCACGCTG
>JASLCO010000237.1 GCA_030146505.1 Moraxellaceae bacterium | reverse complement strand
CATCCGTGCCACGGGCCAGAGCAGTGTGATAAGCCAGCAACTGAACCGGTACCGAGTGCACGATGGGCGAGAGAATGCCGACATGGCGTGGCGTGCGTATCACATGCACACCTTCGGATTCGCTGAAATGCGAGTCCAGATCGGCGAAGACGAAGATTTCACCGCCGCGGGCACGCACTTCCTGCATATTGGATTTCACTTTTTCCAGCAGGGCATCGTTTGGAGCAATCACCACCACTGGCATATTCTCGTCCACCAGTGCCAGCGGGCCATGCTTGAGCTCACCAGCCGGATAAGCCTCGGCATGGATATAGGTGATTTCCTTGAGCTTGAGCGCACCTTCCAAGGCAACCGGATAATGCACGCCTCTTCCTAAGAAAAGCGCGTGATTCTTTTCGGCAAAGCGGTTGGCCCAAGGCGTGATCTGTGGCTCCAGATTGAGTGCATGCTGCAAACTGCCCGGCAGGTGACGCAGTGCATCGAGATAACCAACCTCTTGCTCAGCTGTAACACGGCCGTTGAGCTTGGCCAGTGTGATGGCCAACGTGAAAAGAGCCACCAGCTGCGTGGTGAAGGCCTTGGTGGAAGCCACACCGATTTCGGCGCCAGCCTTGGTATAGAAAACCACAGCAGAAGAACGCGGAATGGCGGACTCGCGCACATTACAGATGGACAGCGTGCGCTGCTGGCCCAGGGACTTGGCGTATTTCAGCGCCTCCATGGTGTCCAGGGTTTCACCGGACTGGGAGATGGTGACGATGAGATTGTCCGGATTCGCCACGGCATCGCGATAACGGTATTCGCTGGCCACTTCCACGGCGCAGGGCAGACCGGTGATGCTTTCAATCCAGTAACGGGCCACCGAGCCGGCATAGAAACTGGTACCGCAGGCAATGATCTGCACGCTCTTCACACCGGCAAATACCTTGTCGGCATCGCCCTCAAAAAGTGCCGTGCAAAAACCTGCTTCCAGAATGTTTTCCACGGTGTCGGAAATGGCACGCGGCTGCTCGTGGATTTCCTTCTGCATGAAGTGGCTGTAAGGGCCCAGCTCCAGCGAAGCCAGTGACACATCCGAGAGATGCAGCTTGCGCTCTATGGCCTGTCCTTCGATATCAAAAACCTGCACAGCATCACGGGTGATTCGGGCCACATCGCCTTCTTCCAGATACATCACGCGGCGCGTGGCAGAGAGTACGGCCGAGACATCGGAAGCAACAAAATTTTCGCCCTCGCCCACCCCCACCAACAGTGGACAACCCATGCGTGCCACTACCAGCAGATCAGGCTTGTCCTGGGCCACAACAGCAATGGCGTAAGCACCCACCAGCTCCTTAACGGCCGTCTGCACTGCCGCGAAAAGGTCACGCGACTTCAGGTAGTGCTTGTGCACCAGATGCGCGATGACTTCCGTATCCGTCTGCGAGGTGAAGACATAACCCTGGGCTTTCAGCTCGGCACGCTTTTCATCATGGTTTTCGATAATGCCGTTATGCACCACGGCAATGAGTCCGTCCGACACATGCGGATGCGCATTGGGTTCGGTCACTCCACCATGCGTAGCCCAACGGGTATGGCCTATGCCGATCTGACCCGTGACATTTTCTGCAGTGGCGGCGCTTTCCATTTCAGCGACACGACCAACACGACGCACACGACGGATTTCTGCGCCCGCTGTATCGAGCACGGCAATGCCGGAAGAGTCATAGCCGCGATACTCCAGACGCTTGAGGCCGTCCACCAGCACCGGGACGATATTGCGATTGCCAATGGCACCGACGATTCCGCACATGCTTCAACTCCCGTAGGAGCGGCTTTAGCCGCGAACCCTACCTGAATGATTCTGCTGTTCGCGGCTAAAGCCGCTCCTACGATTTCTTCTTGGGCCGCTGCCAGCCTTCAATATGGGCTTGCTTGCCGCGCGCTACCGCCAGGGTATCGTCCGGCACATTCTTGCTGATGGCGGAACCTGCACCCGTTGTAGCGCCCTTGCCTATGGTCACCGGAGCAATCAGCGAGGAATTCGTGCCGATGAAGGCATCATCACCAATGGTGGTGAGATGCTTGTTCACGCCATCGTAATTGCAAGTGATGGTGCCGGCACCGATATTCACGCCACTGCCTATCTGCGCATCGCCCAGATAGGCCAGATGATTAGCTTTTGAGCCACGGCCCAACACGGCCTTTTTGGTTTCCACAAAGTTGCCGATATGTACGTTCTCGGCGAGTTCTGTACCCGGACGCAGACGGGCAAAGGGGCCTATCTCGGCACCCGCACCCACCCTGGCTTCATCAATCAGCGAGTTCGGTTTGATGATGACATTGTCACCGATTTCGCAGTCCTTGAGCTGGCAGTTGGCGCCTATGCGCACATTATTGCCCAGCACAACGCGGCCTTCGAAAATCACATTCGGCTCGATATGCACATCCATGCCGTGGCTGATGCTGCCGCGCTGATCGAAACGTGCCGGATCAATCAGGGTGACACCGGCGCGCATCAGGCTTTCGGCTTGCACACGCTGATGCACGCGCTCCAGCGTGGCCAGCTGCAGCTTGTCGTTGAT
>JASLCO010000401.1 GCA_030146505.1 Moraxellaceae bacterium | reverse complement strand
GTTTTGCTGGAAGGTGGTTTGCACACCACCATTAGCGTTGTATACCGACGTCCCCGAGGCCATGAGTGCTTGCGAATTCAAGACGCCCAATGGCATGTAGGCATCCACGTTCTTGAAAAACAGACCTTCTTTTGTGTTGAAAGACGGAACCACATGCAGCTGATCGGGGCTCACGGGGGTGGTCTGTGCCCCACCTGTTCCCGTTTGTGCTACAGAAAAACGGAAATCGCCGCTAATGGCGCTCTGGTAGGCAATGCCCAGTGTCTGGCTACCTGCCGGTGCTCCAACAGTCGTATCCACCGTTTGCATCAGGCGCAAGATAGTCGGCTTGCGTTCAGCAGGGTTGGTATAAGCCGAGCCGTTCCAGAATTGCCCGGAGGCTGTCGGGCTGCCGTTTATGATGGTCTGGCTTTGCAGGAAATCCGCACCGTTGGTGGTTGAGGCACAAGACGCTATAGCGCGATTGCAAGCACCAATGGCGGCCGATGTGCCCGACGCACCACGATTGACTTCAAGCTCCCCCCAGAAGGCCCAGCGCCACGGGTCTGTCTTGGAGGGCCCCATGAACTCAAGCACGGTAGGCATGGTATTCTGCGCAGTCGCGCCAGCGTCAGTCCCTGTGTGGTCCTTGTAATAGCCGTCGTAGCCATAGCCCTTGTATTGAAAGACACGCAAAACAAAGGGGTTGTAAATCGACGCAAAGCCCACGATGCCATAAGGATTTTCACCGGTAGCCGGCGAAAGCTTTTTTCCTATGGGGTAAGCCAGCAAATCCGTAGAGCCCACCGATACGGGGGTATTTCCATACCAGTCGGTTCCATAACTATTCGTGCCATTAGCACACGCCGTCCCGGTACCCGGTCCCGTGCCGACATCACAAGGCGCGCCATACGTGAACGAAAGGCCGTAAAAGCGGGCATCACCACGCTTCCAGCCATACGTGGCCGCCGACGAGCCTGCTGGAGGAGCTACACCGGTCATCTCTATGAACGTGGTAGGCGCCATGCGAAAGCTGAAATCATCCAGGCCATACACGATGCCCGCACCGTTGACATCAGCCAGGGAGCCATCGTCAAGGCTTTCCAGTGCATGCAGCCCGGAACCCAGCGCAATCAGCACAAGGCCAAAGCCAAGCTTTAGGGATGTCTTTATCGGCAGGGTCAGGCCTGGAGGTGTGGGATTCATTTCTGTGTCTCCAGTCAGCAAGCCTCTCGGTTGCAGCCGGTTTTTGTTGTTCTGTTTTATGCAGTGCATGGGGCTGGCGACTGCGGTGGCTTTTTGTGTGCAGGAACGACAAGCCAGCTTGCTCGTCAGGCCACTTATGCAGCTTTCTAAAGGAATTGGCAGGAAGTTCCAATAATATTAACCGACTAATTGGTCACTATTATTGACCAAGAGGAATGAGACAAGCCTGGAAACATGACTCCACAGGGGTTCTGGCATGACGACGCCATAAACATCTTTTATCCATGGGCCATTACGGCAATCCCCGGGAGTGCCGCAACGACTTGGCTATCTGATCCCCCAAAGACGCATGGGCATATAGCAGCACCATGGTCGCCGAAGGTGCTGGAGACTGCTGAAACAAGGTCATAGCCTGCTCATATTGCCCAGCTACCGTTCGGGCCAGCATGGCGGTTACCAAGAGGTAATTGGCCTCCTGGGCTGTCACGGGGGAGCCTAGGGAAAGAATGCCTTCCGCGATCTTTCCCTGGCCCTCCAAGTTCCTGTCGGCCACAGCCTCGAACAGGCCAAGCCACTGCTGGTCCAGGGCGTCACGACAGGCTGTCTGGCTCAGACGAAGCAAGACCTGACGTGCTGTGGCTGCATTTACACGAGGCAACATCAACGACATTGCCGTGATGGCTGCCCGCCTCCACTCAACCTGCTCCGCCTCGCCTTTACAGTCATGCTCTCCCCGCAAGAATGCCAGAAGGCGCTCATTGCTCTCAGACAACTGCCCCTTTTCATGTTGGGGCCGGACAAGTTGTTCGGCCATGCGCTGCGCCTGGAAGATATTCACCGCTGATCGCAAGAGTTCAGGCCGAGGTTCAGTCTCCACCACCGGAGGCTCATAGAAAAAGGCACCCGGTAAGGGAATGTCTTTATCAGCCACATCCAGAAAGAATGTGAAGCTGTTGCCCACAAAGCGGGAAGCTGCCGCATGCAGGTCAAGATAGGGATGAAAATCGCTATTGGCCTTTACTCCCACGCTTTTCAGCCAGGCAAACAACATGGAGCGGTCTACCATGAAATGTGCCTCTACATCTGCCAGCCCACCCCACCCCATGAGCCGCATGTCACTCTTGTATGCCGGCACAGAAAACATGTCTGCGCTCAACTCCGGCAATTTTCCGTCTTTGGCTGCGACAATGACTATGTCGCTATTGTTCGAACCATAGATTGCATAGTCCGGGAAATTCTTTTCTATCGCCTTCAAGATGGAGGCAATAATGAAAGGGTCCGCCTCGTAGGTATGCAGCCACTGGACCAGAAGCCCGTCCTTGTTGAGATGGCTTTTGGTTCTCGCATAGAACTCATCCGTAAAAAGACTGGAAACCCCGCTGACCCACGGATTGGAGGGCTCAGAAACAATAAGATCGTAGTGGCTCTGATGGGCTGCCAAATAACTTTTGGCATCTTCGATATGAATATTGCTGCGCGCGTCACTGAATACCCGCGAGGATTTTTTCTTGAAGAAACGGGCCCCTTCCACCATGGCGGGTTCAATTTCAATGACATCAAGTTTTTTGATGTGGGGGCTAGACAGCAGCGTATGGGCGCTGACCCCTGCCCCCATGCCTATCACGGCCGCCGTTTCTGCTTTGGGCATGTAAAGCAATGGCAAGGCCCCCATCATCACCATGGTAGGCTCATCACTGCTGATTAACTGCTTCTCCCCCATGTACAGTGCTGCATCCGGCTTTCCATTTGTGCTGATGGTTTGCTGATCCTCTACCTTGTAAACGTCAACCGTTGCGGTACGCCCATCACGATGGAACAGTATTTTGGCACCGGGCATGCTGCCCGAGCCATGCCTGAAAACCGCTGACACCATCCGTGCCGGATCAAAATGCACTCTGCCGGCAATCAGGATCACTATCGCCAGGCACGAGACTATCACGACCCTTTGCACATTCAGTGACGCCCCACTGCGGACCAACAGATACAAGGCCAACAACAGATCAATCGTGGCTCCGGTGATAATGGTGGCTTTCAAACCCAGCACCGGCATCAACAGCCACATGGTCAGCCAGACGCCCAGGATGGCTCCCACGGTATTGAACGCATAAACCTTTCCAATGGCAGACTCACCCATGCCTCTGCGGAACAGCACACTCGTAATCAGCGGCAGAGTCATTCCCGCCATGAAGGTGGCGGGCAACATCACCAGCAGCGCCACAAAATGACTGCTGAGATTGAAGAAGAGATACCCCGCCATATTGCGTTGCAGGGCAGCCATCACCAGCTGCATGAAATCAAAGAGCGAATTATAAAGAATTACCGTTAACAGAGCGGCGAGCCCCATCAGCAACTGTATCCATCCAAGCAAACGCTCAGGGTTGTCATTGCCATCAAGACGATGGCGGATCCAAAGCCCTCCCAATGCCAAGCCCAGAATGAAGGCGCTCAACATCAGTTCAAAAGCATGGGTCGATGCCCCCAGCACGAGAGACAGCATGCGTATCCAGCCGATCTCGTAAATGAAGGATGACAACCCCGTCAACAGCGACACCATTAACAGGGTTGCCGCACCACTGGATAATGCTCCCCCACCTCTGGCCAACAACTGAGGCCTCAATGAGGGCAGACTGAGGCGTGACTTGACTGCAAAAACGGCAAGCGCCAACAGGAAATTAACAGCGGCTGCCGTGTACACGGTTCCGGGCAGCCCTACCGCGCCAATCAAGATGAAACCGCAAAACAGGACACCGAAAACAGCGCCGATGCTGTTGGTAAAATAAAGAAGCGCAATCGAGCGGCCTGGCTGTTCAGGAAAAGCGCGAATCATGCCTGCGCTTATCAAAGGGAATGTGGCTCCCAGCAAAAGGCTCTGGGGAAGAATCAACAAGGATGCCATCATCCAGCGCAATGCCGATGCCAACCAGACAGTCTCGATACCGGGCAAGACAAAATCCAGCATGGCTTCGGTGGTGGCACTGAATATCCAATGAAAGACCAGGCCAAAGAAGCCAATGAACAACTCAACTTTCACATAGAAAAGCAAAGGGTCACGAATGCGGTCAATATACCTGCCAACCAGCCCGGCCCCTCCTGCCATCCCCCCCATAAAAATGGTGAGCACCAAGGCCTGGGCATAGGCCGCATGACCCAGAAAGAGCTTTAGGTAATGACTCCAGATGGACTCATAAATCAGGCCGGAAAAGCCGGAAAGAGAAAAAAGAAAGAAAAGAACGTACAGCCAACGGCGGTTATTGGTATTCATAAACCGAATCCCGATTTTCTTGTTATCGCAATGGCCAGGACGGCCAGATGAAGGGGCCTCACATTACAGTGCCGGGCTCCCGCGCACCATACCGCCTTACAGAGTCTTCGTAATCCGAGGGCTTGACCGGAGGTATCTGCCTTCTTTA
Organism: Moraxellaceae bacterium; assembly: GCA_030146505.1. Lineage (GTDB taxonomy): Bacteria > Pseudomonadota > Gammaproteobacteria > Pseudomonadales > Moraxellaceae > UBA2031. The sequence continues at coordinate 733 of JASLCO010000401.1, read as the reverse complement.
TCTGCGGAGGGAGTGGAGGTCCTCGTCCCCAATATCTGACTTGCGCCTCGGTAGCGTCCTTTGTCCCAAAGCAGCCTCCCCCCTGGCCTACTACCGCATAACACGCCCAGACCAAGGCTTGGGCAGCTTTTCCGGAGGCCCTGACCGTTTTCTATGTCGTGGATGGCGGGGAGACACACCTCTCAAGCGAGCGTATTCGCTCAGCGCCTGCGCAGCCCCTGGCGCAAGCACCGGACGGTTTCCTGCGGACTGAGGCCCGGGGTTTGGCTGATTTCTTCCATCAATTGCCGGCCCTCGGCCATCTATGCCTGCGGACTTTGGACGGTATAGCGCTTGTCCCTGCCAGGTCAGCCCTTGGAGCTCTCTTGCGCTTTGCGGGATGGCTGGCTGCAGGTATTGGATGAGCTGCTGCGGCTTGCATGAGCCCGGGAAGTTCCGCCAGTACCAGGGCCATAGTGGCGCCAGTGCCTGACGCAAGGGAGGCTCTGGCAACCTGACGGTCTCTGCCGCCTACCGTCGCGGAGACCCGGTCGGGGCGGCCAGCGAGAAGTGTTTTTTACGGTTTAGTGCAGAAGCAGTAAGCAAGGTACACCGCCCCCACAAGAAAACAGGGAAGAGAAAGCAGGTCAATTTAAAAGCCTCTCTACCCTGCAGGACCCTGGTACTCCTTGAGGGCAGAGAGAAGTTGGAAAGGACAAGCTCAGAAGCTGTCGCCCGGCACCCTCACATTGCC
>JASLCO010000190.1 GCA_030146505.1 Moraxellaceae bacterium | reverse complement strand
ACGATCTTCATTTTCGTCGTCCCGGCGAAGGCCGGGACCCATGCGGCCGTGCTTTTTTCACCGCTTCATGGATCCCGGCCTTCGCCGGGATGACGTTTTCAAGGGTTTTTGCTTATAAAAATCAACGAGTCCAGAGATCGTTAACAGGTTCTTAGAGAATCAAGTGTATAAATTCCTCCCCTTGCCCACGCATATGGAGCTGGCCCATGAAACAGGCACTCGTCATCCGTCATTTGGCTTTTGAAGACCTGGGCACGCTGGAGCCGGCCCTGCAGCAGGAGGGCTATGCCGTCCGCTACCTGGAAGCTGGTGTCGATGATCTCTCGCAGGTGAGGCGCGAGAATCCGGATCTGCTGGTGGTGTTGGGCGGTCCCATCGGTGTTTATGAAACGGAGATTTATCCCTTCCTGCACGAAGAAATTGCGCTGCTGCGCGAGCGCTTGCAGCAGCAGCGGCCGGTGCTGGGCATCTGCCTGGGCGCACAGCTCATGGCGGCAGCGCTGGGCGCGCGCGTTTATCCCGGACATGGCAAGGAAATCGGCTGGTCGGCACTCACGCCGCCGGCTGCTGCGCCGGTGCAGAACATCCTCTCGCCCTTGTTTGCCGATGGCGTGAAAGTGCTGCACTGGCATGGCGATACATTTGATCTGCCGGCCGGCGTGGCGCATCTGGCGCAAAGCGCTCTTTATCCGAACCAGGCGTTTGCCCTGGGACGCCATGCACTGGCCTTGCAATGCCATCCGGAAGTGGCGGGGAAAAACATCGAGCGCTGGCTGATCGGCCATGCCTGCGAATTGGGCACGGCGAAAATCGACATTCCGGCGCTGCGCGCTGCAACGGCTGTTGAAGCCGGGAAACTGGAAACGGCAGCCCGTGTCCTGTGGCGGAACTGGTTGCAGCAGTTGCCCTGATGCTGGTGGCGCCCAAGGCGGGTCATCAATCCTGATAATGCCGCTTTTCAACGCAGCCAAACCCTGAAAATCGTCGTCCCGGCGAAGGCCGGGACCCATGCGACAGTGATTTTTTCGAGACTTTATGGGTCCCGGCCTTCGCCGGGACGACGAAATTGAAGTGCCCTAGTAAACATCGCGCAGATAGCGCTTGCTCCGGTTGATGAGGTTCGTGTTTTTGTGCCGGGACCGCCGGCCTCAAGGCCTGGCCAGCAGTTTTCCCAGAACCGTCGCCTGCTGGTGGGCAGCCGCATCCACGTCGGCCTGCAACTGCTGGTAGATGGCCAGCACTTCCTGGCCCAGTGGCGTGAGACTGGCGCCGCCGCCCTGCGTGCCTCCCGCCGCCGAGCTCACCAGCGGGGATTTGAAGCAGCGGTTCATGGTGTCCACCAGCAGCCAGGCGCGGCGATAGCTCATGCCCATCTTGCGCGCCGCTCCGGAAATCGAGCCGGCTTCGGCAATGGCCTCCAGCAGTTCTGCCTTGCCCGGTCCCATGGCAATTTCTTCGCCCTGGTCCGTGTCCAGGATGAGGCGGGCGCGGATTTGCAGTTTGCCGGCGCTTTTTGCAGTCATGGCGGAGTATCGGGCTGTGAGTGCAGGAAATTATGGCGGACCAGCCAGAGCGGAACCAGCAGGGCCAGCAGTGAAACCGCATTGGCGAGGACGTTGAGATAAATACCCTGTCGCCAGGACAGGGCGCTGTCGTAAGGCGCCCACAGCAATCCTGCCAGCACCATGCTCCACCAGGCGGGTCTTGTCGGCCGTGCAAATGACTGCTGCACGGCCAGTGCAAACAACAGGCCCCAGCTGGCGAGGGTAGGGCCCATCAGTCCGGTCAGGAAAATCGCCTGGCGTTGCGCAGCGGCTTCCTGCACGCCGAATGCAGTGGCGAGGCTGTTGTTGTAGTGCGTGAAAAGGGCGGTATCGACAAGCCAGGGCAAGAGCAGCCCGCCAAGGAGGTGGGCCAGGGCATACAGCAGCAGGAATGTCCGGGCCGGCTTCACGGGCAAGGCTCAGAGAAAGCGTGGAGTCAGGCTGGCATCCGGAATCAGGCAGCTCGCGCGTTGTCCGAAAAGCCGGTAGCGATTCTGGGCAATACGGTTGTAGAGGAAGTCGCGCAGAAAAGCGGGCGTCACCAATCCGGCTTGCGAGAGCAGGGGCCATGCATCGGGGAAATGCCGCACGATTTTCAGGAAGGCGGTGGAACGGGTGTAGGCCACGCCGTTTTCCACGTAGAGCATGGTGTCCACATTGTCGGCATCCAGTCCGGCCCATTGCATGAGGGCACGACCGCTGTCGGACTGGATGGAGGCAAAATGGAAGCGGCCTTGCGGATCGCGCCGGTGCACGAATTTCACCCAGCCGGCGCAGACATTGCAGACGCCATCGAAGACAATGATGTGGCAGTGCTGGTCAACCATGTCTTGGGCATTCATGCCGTGATTCCTTTGGTCAGTTATTGCGCGTGTATGCAAGTCCCACAAAAAAGCCGGCGGTTGCCGGCTTTTTTCCTTGCTGCCCTCAGTCCGTGGACTGCAGGGTGAGTCCGCGGGTGGCCTGGTCCAGATAGCGGGAGTCGGATTCCGAGCCCAGCTTGATCATGAGGCGCAGGTCGTTGGGCGCATCGGCGTGCTTGAGCGCGTCTTCATACGTGACCTCGCCGGCGCTGTAGAGATCGTAGAGCGCCTGGTCAAACGTTTGCATGCCGACTTCGCGCGATTTCTTCATCAGTTCTTTCAGCAGGTGGATTTCGCCCTTGCGGATATGGTCGCCCACCAGCGGCGTGTTCAGCAGCACTTCAATACAGGCACGACGGGCCTTGCCATCGGGCGTGGGAATCAGCTGCTGCGCGACGATGCCTTTCATGTTCAGCGACAGGTCCATGTGCAACTGGTGGTGACGGTCGGCCGGGAAGAAATGGATGATGCGGTCCAGCGCCTGGTTGGCATTGTTGGCGTGCAGGGTGGCGAGCACCAGGTGGCCGGTTTCGGCAAAGGCGATGGCATAGTCCATCACCTCACGGGTTCGGATTTCGCCGATGAGGATCACGTCCGGCGCCTGGCGCAGGGTGTTCTTGAGGGCGATGTCGAAGGATTCGGTATCAATGCCCACTTCGCGCTGCGTGACGATGCAGCCGTTGTGCTGGTGGATGAATTCGATGGGGTCTTCGATGGTGATGATGTGGCCGCGCGAATTGGCATTGCGGTGGCCGATCATGGCGGCGAGCGACGTGGATTTGCCGGTGCCGGTGGCGCCCACGAAGATGATGATGCCGCGCTTGGTCATTGCCAGCTCCTTGATGATTTCAGGGAGCTTCAGGTCATCCACCTTGGGGATGTTGGTTTCGATACGGCGCAACACCATGCCCACGAGGTTGCGCTGGTAGTAGGCGGACACACGGAAACGGCCGATGCCGCGCGCCGAGATGGCGAAGTTGCATTCCTTGGTCTGGGCGAATTCCTTGCGCTGCTGTTCGGTCATCACGCCGAGCACGACTTCGCGTGTCATTTCCGGCGACAGCGGTGTCTTGGTGATGGGGACGACCTTGCCGTTCAGCTTCACCGAGGGCGGCACGCCGGCGGTGATGAACATGTCGGAGCCGCCCTTCTGCACCATGATCTTGAGCAGGTCTTCAAATTCCATGGTCTTGTCCTCTGGCGGAAGTCCGCCCTGCGCCCCCGGTCGGGGACTTCAAGGGTCGTGGTCTTGGCGGTAGCGCCTACAGCCGCTAACATCCGCCGTCAGGGGTAAGGGTTCGGGGCTGAAGCCGCTCCTACGGGGTTCGGGTTTAGAAGTTTTCCGGCACCTTGGCCTTTTCACGGGCCGAGGCCGGGGTGATGAGGCCCTTCTGCACCAGGTTCTTCAGGCACTGGTCCAGGGTCTGCATGCCGAGGCCGCCGCCGGTCTGGATGGCGGA
>JASLCO010000173.1 GCA_030146505.1 Moraxellaceae bacterium | reverse complement strand
CCGGAGGGGATCCGCTTCCGCGGCCGCCTCGATCTGGAGGCGCCGCTGTCGGAGCCCGAGGTCGTGGCGCACCTCGAGGAGCTCGCCGCGCGGAACGTCCACACGGGGATCGAGCTGTCGTTCCTCGGAGCCGGGATCTACGACCACTACGTGCCCGCGGTGGTCGATGCCGTCCTGCAACGAGGGGAGCTCCTCACCGCCTATACGCCGTATCAGGCCGAGGCTTCGCAGGGCACCCTGCAGGTGATTTACGAATTCCAGTCCATGATGGCCAATATCACCGCCATGGATGTCTGCAACGCCTCCGTTTACGACGGCGCTTCCGGTCTCGCCGAAGCCGTGCTCATGGCCGTGCGTGCCAACAAGCAGTCGAAATCCAGGCGTGTGCTGGTGCCGCGCTCGGTGAGCCCGCTCTATCGCGCTGCGTTGAAGTCCATTGTGGAAATGCAGGGCATAGAAATCGTCGAGCTGGATTACAACAAGGCCGGCGGTCATCTCGATGTCGCGGCACTGGGCCGTTATGAAGATCGCGATTTCACCGCCATCGTGATTCCGCAGCCCAACTTCTTCGGCGTTCTGGAAGAAGCCGACGCCCTCACCGACTGGGCACACAAGCACAAGATGCTGGTGATCGCCTGCGTGAATCCCATGGCGCTGGCCGTGTTCGCACCGCCGGGCGAGTGGGGTGAAACCGGTGCTGATATTGTTGTTGGCGAAGGCCAGCCTTTCGGTATTCCGCTGTCCTCTGGCGGCCCCTATGTCGGCTTTCTCTGCTGCAAGATGGAGTTCGTGCGCCAGATGCCCGGCCGTATCATCGGCGGTACTGTGGATCTCGAAGGCAAGCCCGGTTTTGCGTTGACGCTGCAGGCGCGTGAACAGCATATCCGCCGAGCCAAGGCGACTTCGAATATCTGCACCAACCAGGGCCTGGCCATGACGGCCGCCACGATTTATCTCAGCCTGTTGGGCGCTGAAGGTCTGGAGTGTGTTGCACTGGCTTCGCACCACAATATCCGTGAGCTCTCACAGGCCACCAGCAAGCTGGGCAATATCGAGCGTGTGTTCAATCGCCCGGTCTTCCATGAAAAAGTGCTGCGTCTGCCCAAGGCAGTCACGCCGGTGCTGGAGCATATGGCCAATAACGGCGTGCTCGGCGGCTTTGATCTCTCTGCTGATTATCCCGAGCTCGGCAATGCGCTGCTGGTTTGCACCACGGAAACCAAGACCGCTGCCGATATCACGCGCTATGTCGCGGCCCTTGAAAAAGCCCTGCGCGAGGTTTGAAAGAAATGACCCTTATTTTCGAACGTTCCGCCAAAGGCCGTTACGCGCACTCACAGGCTCCGCGTCAGCGTCATGAGCTCACTGATATTCCTGAAGGCCTGCGTCGCAAGACTCGCCCCGTGCTGCCGGAAGTCTCCGAGCTGCAGGTAGTGCGTCACTACACCAATCTGTCGCGCAAGAACTTCAGCATCGACACCCAGTTCTATCCCTTGGGTTCCTGCACCATGAAGTACAACCCGCGCGGCGCACACAAGGCTGCCATGCTGCCGGGTTTTCTCGGTCGTCATCCGCTGGCACCGGTCTCGCATTCGCAGGGCTATATCGCCTGCCTGTATGACCTGCAGGAAGTGCTGAAAGAAGTCACCGGCATGAAAGGTGTTTCGCTGACGCCGGCTGCCGGTGCACAAGGTGAATTCGCCGGTGTCGCCATGATCCGTGCCTATCACGAAGCGCGCGAAGATCATGAGCGCACGGAAATGCTGATTCCCTCTGCCGCTCACGGTACCAATCCCGCCACCGCGGTGATGTGCGGTTACAAGGTGCGTGAAATTCCCGTGCTGGCCAATGGCGATGTGGATCTTGCTGCGCTGAAAGCGGCTGTGGGTCCGCAGACTGCCGGTCTCATGATGACCAATCCTTCCACCTGCGGCGTGTTCGAGCAGCAGATCGAAGATATTGCCAAGACCGTGCACGAAGCCGGTGGCCTGCTCTATTACGACGGCGCCAACCTCAATGCCATTCTCGGCAAGGTGCGTCCGGGTGATATGGGCTTCGATGTGCTGCATATGAATCTGCACAAGACTTTTGCTACGCCGCATGGCGGTGGTGGTCCCGGTGCCGGCCCCGTGGGTGTGGGCGAGCGTCTGCTGCCCTTCCTGCCGACGCCGATTGCTGGCAAGAATGCTGACGGCTCTTATTACTGGGTAGGTCCGGAAGAGCTGCCGCAGACGATTGGTCGCCTGTCCGCTTTCATGGGTAATGCCGGCGTGCTGCTGCGTGCCTATTACTATGGTCGTGCGCTGGGTCGTGATGGTCTGCACCGTGTCGGTGAATATTCCACGCTGAATGCCAATTACCTGATGGCGCGTCTCGCCGCCGAAGGTTTCCAGCTGGCTTATCCTGAGCGTCGTGCTTCGCACGAGTTCATCATCACGTTCTCCAAGGAAGCGAAAGAACTCGGCGTGACCGCCATGGATTTTGCCAAGCGTCTGCTGGACTACGGCTTCCACTCGCCCACCACCTATTTCCCGCTGCTGGTGCCCGAATGCTGGCTGATCGAGCCCACGGAAACGGAAAGCGTGGACGAGCTGGATGCTTTCGTGGATGCGCTGGTGAAAATTCGCGAAGAAGCTCGCAGCAATCCGGAAGTGGTGAAGGGTGCGCCGCATACGCAGCCCGTGCGCCGTCTGGACGATGTGCGCGCTGCGCGTGAGCTGGATCTGAAGTGGCAGCCTGTTGCCAAGTAACAGGGCTGAGTAAAGTTGTTCTGACCAGCGCCCCCGCCTGAGTCTCAGCCGGGGGCGTTTGTCTTTTGGAGTATTGTCATGACTGCCGTGCTGCCTGTTCTCAAGCTCAAGCCCCAGGAAGACCGTCGCCTGCGCGAAGGCCACCTCTGGATTTATTCCAATGAAGTGGATGTGGCGGCCACGCCGCTGAAGAATTTTTCTGCCGGCGATCAGGTGCGTGTCGAAGACAGCAAGGGCAAACCGTTTGGCATAGCCACCATGAGCCCGAATGCGCTGATCTGTGCGCATATCGTCAGCCGTGATGAAAAATATCCGCTTAACAAATCCCTGCTCGTGCATCGCATTCAAGTGGCTCTGTCCTTGCGCGACATGCTCTACGACCAGCCCTTTTACCGTCTGGTCTATGGCGCCAGCGACTTCCTGCCGGGTCTCGTGATTGATCGCTTTGGCGATGTGTGCGTGGTGCAGATAGGCAGCGCCGGCATGGAAAAAGTGAAGGACGAAATTGTCGAGGCCCTGCAGAAAGTGCTGAGCCCCGCCGGCATCCTGTTCAAGAACGACGGCAAGATGCGCGAAGTGGAAGGTCTGCCCAGCTATGTGGAAGTGGCAGCAGGAGAAGTACCGGAAGAAGTCCTGCTGCTCGAGAATGGCGTGAAGTTCCTTGCGCCGGTGCAGGGTGGCCAGAAGACAGGCTGGTTTTATGATCACCGCGAAAGCCGCGCCGAGCTCGCCAAACTTGTGAAGGGCAAGCGCGTACTAGATGTGTTTTCCTATGCCGGTGGCTGGGGCGTGCAGGCGGCTGCTTTCGGTGCGGCAGAAGTGGTGTGCGTGGATGCTTCAGCGGCGGCGCTGGCCATGGTGGCCAAGAATGCCGGGCTCAATGGTGTGGGCGACAGGGTAAAGACACTGCAGGGTGATGCTTTCGAGATTCTGGCTTCGCTCAAGCAGTCGGGCGAGAAATTCGATGTGGTCGTGCTGGATCCGCCTGCCTTCATTACGCGTCGCAAGGATCACAAGAACGGTCTTGGTGCTTATCGTCGCGCCAATGAGTTGGCCATGCGGCTCGTCAACCTGGATGGTCTGCTGGTCTCCGGTTCCTGCTCACTGCATCTGAGCCGGCCTGAACTGGTGGAGGTGCTGCGCGCCAGCGCCCGTCATATTGATCGCAGTGCCCAGATCATTCATCACGGCCATCAGGGTGGCGATCATCCTGTGCATCCTGCGATTCCTGAAACGGAATATCTGAAAGCCGTTTTTGCGCGCATTCTGCCGGCTTGATGCTGTTTTCGTAGGAGCGGCTTTAGCCGCGAACCTCACATCATGAATAGCAGAGGGTTCGCGGCTAAAGC
>JASLCO010000166.1 GCA_030146505.1 Moraxellaceae bacterium | reverse complement strand
AGCTGATGCAGGCCGGCGCCCATGTGGTGAAGCTGGAAGGCGGCGCCTGGCTGGCCGATACCGTGGTGCAACTGGCCCGGGGCGGCATCCCCACCTGTGTGCACATGGGCCTGACACCACAGTCCGTGAATGTTTTTGGCGGCTATAAAGTGCAGGGGCGTGGCGAAGCCGCCGATGCCATGCTGGCCGACGCCATTGCACTGGACAAAGCCGGCACCGCCATCATCCTGCTGGAATGCGTACCCACCGAACTCGGCCGGCGCATCACCGAAAGCGTCTCCTGCCCTGTCATCGGCATAGGAGCCGGCCCGTTTTGCGACGCCCAGGTCCTGGTCATGCACGACATGCTCGGTCTCGGCAAAGGCAAGCCGGCGCGCTTCGTGAAGAATTTCATGGCCGAAAGCACAAACGGCATCACCGGTGCCTTCAAAGCCTATGTGGATGCCGTGAAATCCGGCGCCTATCCTGCTCCGGAACACTGCTTCGAATAAAAGTCCTCTCCGCAGGAACGGCTTCAGCCGCGAACCCGTCCGATGAAGGTTCGCGGCTGAAGCCGCTCCTGCGTAACAAAAGCACAGGTCATCATGAAAACCGAAACCACCATTGCCGGCTTGCGTGCCGCGCTGAAAGCTGCCCGTAAAGCCGGCAAGAGCATTGCCCTCGTGCCCACCATGGGCAATCTGCACGACGGCCACATCACCCTGGTGAAAAAGGCCAAGCAGCGCGCCGACATCGTGGTGGTCAGCATCTTCGTGAATCCCACGCAGTTCGGCGTGAACGAGGATTTCGACAAATATCCACGCACGCTCGCCGCCGACGCGGCCCTGCTCGCTGACGCCGCCTGTGATCTCGTGTTTGCGCCGGAAGTGCGCGAGATGTATCCGGACGGCCACAGCCAGAACACCATCGTCAGTGTCAGCGGCATCACGGAAGTACTGTGCGGAAAATCCCGGCCCGGCCATTTCACCGGCGTTGCCACCGTGGTGAGCAAGCTCTTCAACATCGTGCAGCCGGACATGGCACTGTTCGGTGAAAAGGATTACCAACAGCTTGCTGTCATACGGCGCTTTACCCGGGAGCTCTGTTTTCCGGTGGAAATTGTCGGCGTGCCTACGGTACGCGCCGAAGACGGCCTGGCGCTGTCTTCACGCAACGGCTTCCTGAGTGCGGACGAACGCAAGCTGGCCCCGCAGCTCTACCAGACTCTCTGCAATCTGCGCACTGCCATTGAAAACGGCCAGCGCGACTACGCCATGCTGGCCGCCGCCGGCAACGGGCATCTGGAGAAGTGCGGGTTCACACCCGACTACCTGGAAATCCGGCGCCAGGACCTGGAGCCCGCCGGCCCGGCAGACAAATCACTGGCAATCCTGGTGGCCGCCAGACTGGGCACGACCCGCCTGATTGACAACCTGGCCTTTGAACTGGCCTGAGATCGTCCCCATGTCCCTCTGACATGAGCTGGACATCCGGTCAAAACCGGCCCTGGCCTTGTCCGACAATCAAGATTTTACGTGATTGAACGACAGGGATGATTACGGCACAATTGCCGCCCCGGTTGGTCCGGGACGGAAGTGTTACGCGATTACCCACCGCCAGGTGGCCGCGTCATCTGAATGTCACGAGCGGAGGTAAGCCTCATGCAATGCACCATGCTGAAAGCCAAACTGCATCGCGCCCGTGTTACGCACGCCGAACTGGACTATGAAGGTTCCTGCGCCATTGACGGCGAACTCCTGGACCTCGCCGGCATTCTGGAATACGAACAGATCCAGATTTACAACGTGACCAATGGCGAACGTTTCACCACCTATGCGATCCGTGCCGAAGAAGGCTCGCGTACGATCTCGGTGAATGGCGCTGCCGCCCACAAGGCTGGCGTCGGCGACATCCTCATCATCGCCACCTACGCCGGTTACTCGGCCCCCGAACTCCTCAACTTCAAGCCGCGCCTGGTTTACTGCAATCCGGACAACAGCGTTAGCCACAGCGCAAACGCCATTCCGGTACAGGTTGCCTGAAGCCTGCTGCAAGATGCGAAAATGAAAAACGCCGGCCAATGCCGGCGTTTTTTTTGGGAATGACATACTTCACTCCCCAAACACTTCGTCATTCCCTTGATAAACGGGAGAAAAGCCCATGGGACGTTGAACAGTCGCAGGCTGGCCTGAAGAGCCGGCCCCGGAAGGGTTTGATCCGGGGATCAGCGAATGATCCTGGTGCTTGAAACCCTGCTTGAGGTCATGAGATTCCCGCTTCCGCGGGAATGGCGGCCCAAAAATGGAACAAGGGACCAGTATATAAATCCCATAAAAAAAGCCCCTTTACAGGGGCTTTTTCACATCAGGCAATCATTCGTCGTTCTGCGAACACTCGGACTCGGACGGCGAAATCTGGCAACGGACCTGCTTCAGCAGCTTCATGGCCTTCTTGTCGTAAATGCCGTCGTTGGTCAGCGAAATACGCGATTCGCGGATCATGGCGGTGTACTTTTCCTTGTCAGCCTCGGGAATCGGCATCCAGTAGCGCTTGTCGATTTCCTTCTCGGAAACTTCAACCACCTTCAGGGCGCGATCGAACTGGCTGAAGATATATTCGCGCGACTTCTGGCCATAACCCTGCGGGAACTTGTCCTGGCGGATGATGACCTGCAGGGTCAGCTGCACCAGCGGGAACTGCGCAATGCCGCCCTTGGTGCCAAGGCCCTTGGCCAGTTCCAGCGGCTTGAAGGCAGCCGCAGGCGCTCCCACCACGTCCACCGAGCCATTGTTGAACTTGCCGGCGAAATTCATCACGTCAGACGCCACGGGCTGGGCACCGATCTTCTGCACCATCTTGGCCTGGGCCTTGTCGTAATCCAGCACGGCAATCTTCTTGCCGGCCAGCTTGCCCACGGTGTTGATGCTGCGGTCATTGGTAAAGAGGTAGCCGGCGCCCATGGGTGCCATGCCTACCACTTCATAATTGCCGCTGACCATCAGGGGTGCCGCGTTCGGCTTGGCCAGTGTGGCCTGCACCTTGCGCACATGGTCGTAGGTGGGCTGCGAGCCCAGCGAGTCCAGGCTGCCGGTGAAGGCATTGAACTGGCGGGCACGCAGACCGGTCAGCACCACGGCGTCGCACTGGCCTGCCTTGAAGTCTTCCGCCGCAATGCGCTCGTCGGTGTAGGGCTTGAGCTCGAGGTTGGCGCCCCAACGGGCGGCCGCCAGCTTGTAGTCCTTCATCATGCTGTACACATCGCCACCAGCGCCCAGGATGTCCCAGACACAGAGCAGCTGGCTGGCAGCCATGGCACTGCCGGACACCGAAAGGGCAGCCACTACCAGCAGGCCACGGGCTTTGCGCGAAATCTTCATTTTGGTTTCCATCAACTTCATCTCCGGTACTTCTAAAAATACAGACCCAGTGGCTCAGAGCAGATCGTCGATCTGCACGCCATCATCCTGCTGCACAGGCTTGTCATCCCAGAACTTGCCGAGGCTGCCCGGAGGCGTACGGCTGCCGGTCTTTTCTGTCCAGTAGCGGTCAGACACGTTCTGCACGATCAGGGCACCGAGCGCATCCACCAGACGGTATTTCGGGT